>JAQBOP010000226.1 GCA_028287975.1 Mucilaginibacter sp.
CAAGTTCTTTCTGTTTTCTTCCTGTATTTGCTTAACCAAATCGTCTAATTCTTTTCTTTTTTGCAACAGATCATCCACCTGTTTCTTTTCATCGAAAGAGAGCGTGTTTTTGTTCAACAGCATCTGATCGATTTTTTTAGCATCATGCTCTATCTGGTCCGCTAATTTTATAGCCGATTGCATTTTTTGTTTTACGCCGGTTGTGCCTGCATTTAGCTCGGCCCGCATTTCGTTAGCGTCCGGCATGTGTAAGGTGCGCTCCGGGCTCCGGGCCTTTTTTGGCCCGTTTACATCGTCATTGTCGGCTACCTCAAAAAAGTAAGTCACCTGGTCGCCGGGTTTTATACCCAGTTCTTTCAGGTTCCAGAAATAAAAGAAATCAGAAAGCGATTGGTTCAGGTCAGCCTTAACAGACTTAACCATGTCCCGTCCGTTATTTTTATCGCCGGGCGTGCCAACTTTATAATGAAAAGTCAGCGATGAAAAGCCATGATCGTCCTGGATCTTGCCGTTAAAGTAAAATGCCCGGTGACTAACCGAGTCTGGTTTTTCATCTACGTTTATGGTCGGCGGTTCATCAGCAATGGTATTGATGCGGTACGACGCCGAATCGCTTTGCTTAACTACGGCGTTTTCAGGGTTTAACTTATATACGGACGGTTTGTTAACCCGTTCGCTATGCTCAAAAAGGTCATTGCCGGCAGGCGTTAAAGCATGTAGCTGGTTGTTCATTTCAAAAGATAACCCGGTTGCATTCTGTGTATGGAACAGCCATTTTATAGTTGTTCCGGCCGGAATGGTCAAGTCGCCGGCATTAGACAGCGTTTCATTTTTTTTATGCAGATAAGCAGGATATTTTAGCTCGACATCAAAATGTAATAAGGACGGGCGCAGGTTTACCTTTATCTCATACAGCTGCGAGGCAAAGCCATTGCCAACTAACCTGAAGCTGGTGTTTTGCTGAAGATTGGTAAACAGATAATGAAATTTACTTACGTTCTCTTTATCCAGCTTAAAAGTATTATTGGCTGTTTCTACATAAACATCAGCCGGTAATTGGTTGCCGGTTAGCTTCAGATCAAGCTTCAGGTCCTCGCCCTGTACAGCCGAAAGCCCGGTATTTAACACAACGAACTGAAACGGTGCGACCGGCGCAAAGTATTCGTTATGCCTGATTATTTTTTTTGTGCTTTCTGTTAGGATAGACGGCGCGGCCAGGCCGATAATGATAATTATCGCCGCAGGGGCCAGGATCCACTTAAGATATTTTGAATTTTCTTTGATATTGATAGCCGATGGAAAACGTACCGGCTTTAAGTTTTCGATCTTTTGGTCTATGCTGGCTTCTATCAGCGTGCGATGGCGCTCATCTTCGCCTGCCAGTTTCTTAAGTTGCAGGGTGTTAAGCAGTTTGTCGTTAACATCGGCAAAATGTTTACCGATAATTTCGGCGGCTTCGTCGTGCGTTAAAGTGGTGCCTAATTTTAACCAGGCCATTAATGGGGGGATAATCAGCCAGCAGAGAAGGCCCAGGTTAAGCAGGATAAATCCGTAAAAAAGGATCCCCCTGAAAAAAGAATTAAAATTGCCGAAATACTCGCTTAAAGTTATAACAACATAGGCCGAAAACAGGCCTGCGCACAAAAATATCAGCCCCCGCAAAAGGTTGTTCAGATAATACTTCCTGATGAAAGTATTGATCTTGTCAATGAGGACGTCGTAATTTTCGGGCGAATGCATAAATTCTCGCTAAAATAGTATTTTTTTAACTTGTAACTAAAAAACTAACCTGAAGTGTTGTGCTGCGGGCTTTATAGACGAAACTAATATAAGCAAAAATTAAAAGAGAATAAAAGCAAATTTATGCACTATTTTTACTTTGATATAAACCGACAGCCATGAACCGCTTATCTGCCTTTTTGATCATATGTGCGGTATGTTGCAACGCGGCATTTGCCCCGAAAGTGATTGCACAGAATGTAAGACGGATCCCGCCAGAAGGCATAACGGTAGGCGATAACGACCGCGATGAGCTGGGTGTGGGCTTGTTACAATTAGGGAAAGACATTGAAGCCCTGAAACACAAAAAAGATCCATTTATAACATCGCTTTTGCCTGATGTGATGATCTATTACAAAGCGGTTGACTATGCACTGAAATACCAGGAGTTTTTCGCGCCCAAAGATGTCATATCCGGAAAGAAGATCTTGCAGGAAGGTTTGGCAAGAGCAAAAGCGCTCAAGGATAAAAAAGCACCATGGGCCAACCAGAAAGGCGAAGTGGTGCGTGGCTATATTTCAAAGATAGACGGTTCGGTGCAGCCTTATGGGGTAACTGTGCCGGATAACTACCAGGCAAGCGGACCGGCTTTTGATCTTTCATTATGGTTTCACGGGCGCGGCGAAACCTTAAGCGAGGTGAATTTTATAGCAGATGGCAAAGGTTTTACAGGGTCAATGCCTGCCATGAAAAATACCATTATGCTTTATCCTTACGGCCGTTACTGCAATGCTTTTAAATTTGCCGGCGAGGTGGATGTGCTGGAAGCCCTGGCAGACGCAAAGAAAAAATATAAGATAAACGATAATGGGCTGTTTGACCGCGGTTTCTCGATGGGCGGTGCGGCCGCCTGGCAATTTGCTGTGCATTATCCGGATATGTGGCTGGCGGCAAACCCCGGTGCCGGCTTTTCTGAAACAGTTGATTTTATGCTGAAGTATGGGCATGAGGAGCTACATCCAACCGAATATGAAAAAACGCTATGGCATCTGTATGATTGTACAGACTACGCCGGCAACTTATCTAATTTGCCATTATATGCCTATAATGGCGACAAAGACCCGCAACAGCAAGCGGCAGATATCATGGAAGTTGCCATGAAAAAGGAGGGGTTAAAGCTTAATCGCATTTGGGGTATCAATATGGGGCACGGCTATACCAAAGCGGCCGCTAAAACGGTGGATAGCTTATTGGCGATCGATCAGGCAAAAGGGAAAAACCCGGCACCGGCTGACCTGCATTTTACCACTTATACACTAAAATACAACAAAATGTATTGGCTGCAGATTGATGCCCTGGGCGAACATTGGAGCAAAGCGCGGGTTGATGGTAGCGTTACAGGAAATACAATAACGCTTAAAACAAAAAATGTAACGGCGCTTAGTTTGATAACCTCACAGCTATCGGGATTGCTCAAGAATGGGAATGCAGCCCGCCTAAAAATTGATGATACAGACCTAAAAATTACCACAACTAAAGCGGAAGTTTTATCATTCCACGTGGAACATGGGAAATGGCTTCATGAGCCCGCCATAACGCCGTTTGCTAAAAAGCACAATCTACAGGGGCCTATTGATGATGCGTTTATGTCGGCGTTTATTGTGGTTAAGCCATCGGGAATAAGCAGCAACACATTATTTGATAAATGGAGTAAAGCCGAGATGAACCGTTTTATTGAACAATGGCGCGCGCAGTTTCGTGGTGATCCTGTTGTGAAAATGGATTATGAGGTAACCGCCGCGGATATGTCATCGAGTTTAATTCTATTTGGCGATGCGCAGAGTAATAAGCAGATAGCCTTATTAAACGGCAAACTCCCGATTAAATGGACCGATACGCAGATCCTGGCAGGAAACGCGACTTATCCCGCAAAAGACCACGGGTTGATCATGATCTATCCTAATCCCCAAAATCAAAAACATTACGTTGTGCTAAACAGTGGATTTACGTTTAGAGAAGACGCGTACCTAAATAATTCTAAACAGATACCGATGTTACCCGATTGGGCGATAGTAGATCTGAATACGCTGCCAGATGCTGTGCATCCCGGTAAGATAGCAAGCGCCGGTTTTTTTGGTGAGCATTGGGAGTGGAAAGAACCGAAGGATTAACAGTCGATTTATAGCAGACAATGGCAAAAGCAGATAATACCGATCTTTTAGTTTTTCTTCGTCCGTTCTCGCCGAAGATGCAGGAACTGGCTTTGTGGCTCCGTGATTTTATCTGGGACGAATATCCTGACGCCAACGAGCTAATCTATGATAATTACAACGCGGTGGCTGTTGGCTGGGCATTGTCTCACAAACTTGGTGATACTTTTTGTTCCATCGCCATTTATAATAACGACTCTGCACATTTTGGGTTTTATTGGGGAGCGCACATTGATGATCCGCAAAAAATATTGTTAGGCAATGGCTCACAATATCGTTACATCCGTATTAATGAAAAAACCGACTTGCCAAAAGACTATATTAAAATATTAATGGCTAACGCGTACAAATTCTGCGTTGATAAAGCCAAAGACCTGGACAAAGCACCCCAAGGAACAACGGTAACCAAATCCGTTTCGCCTAAAAAGAAGCGACCGGGAACAGCGGGTAAGAAATAACTCCCCCTAATATCCAAATTTACTCCCACATGATAATCCATTATAAAACTTGCACTATATTTGTAAGGTAAACTTATTAGTTTGTCTTACTATAATGGATAGCAATAATTTAGAATTTGTTTCGGACCTGCGCACAGTGGTGGGCCGTTTAATAAAGAAGCTTCGTAAAGAATCAAAAACCGGTCAGCAATTATCGTTGACCGAGCGCTCTACGCTTTCGTTATTACTACAGCACAAAAAAATGCTGCCAAGCGAGCTTGCTGCTATCGAAAAGATCACCAATCAATCTATGTCAGGCATTTTGAGCCATTTGCTTGAGTTGGGGTACATAGTTCGTACAGCGTCAGAGACAGATAAAAGAAAGGTAAACATCAGCCTATCTGCCGAAGGCGAAAAGGTCATGCTGCAAGTACGGAATGAACGCGACGAATGGCTTACCAAAGCTATTACCGGTACCTGTACTAAAGAAGAACAGGAACTGCTGAAAAAAGCTATCGGCACATTAACAAAGATAGTTGAGTTTGAGTAAACGCTAATAGAATTAGAGGATAAAGGGAAAGAAGAAATACATGGACATTAATACATTCAGGGCATTTAAGAGCCGAAATTACAGGTTATATTTTACAGGGCAATCCGTATCGTTAATTGGTACATGGATGCAAAAAACCGCGGTAAGCTGGGTTATTTATACGCTTACACATTCTACATTTATGCTGGGCGTAACGCTGTTTGCCAGCCAGTTCCCTTCATTTTTATTTTCACTGATGGGCGGCGTAGTGTCCGACAGATATAACCGCTATAAAGTTTTACTGGCTACCCAGATAGCATCCATGATACAAGCGGTTTTGCTGGCTACGCTGATTCTGCTAAAACATTATGAGGTTTGGGAGATATTATCGCTTAGCGTTATGCTGGGCATAATCAACGCGTTTGATGTTCCCGCCCGGCAATCATTGGTTTATGAAATGGTCGAGGATAAAAATGACCTGCCTAACGCGCTTGCGCTTAACTCGTCTATGGTGAATCTATCCCGGCTCATCGGTCCGGCTATAGCCGGCCTGGTATTGGAAGGCCTGGGCGACGGGGCCTGTTTTGTTGGTAACGCCATTAGTTTTATAGCTGTTATTGGCTCGTTACTGATGATGCGCCTGCCCAAATATGTGGGTAAGCCGCATACCAAAAATGTATTTGGCGAATTGCGTGAAGGATTTGCCTACATTAAACGCACCCCATCTATTATGTTTGTGCTGGTCATGCTGGCATTGATCAGCTTGATGG
>JAQBOP010000229.1 GCA_028287975.1 Mucilaginibacter sp.
CGTAGCGCCAACGTTAAGTCCAATACTCCAAGTATTGTACTGTCCGGCACCACCAAATAGCTTGGCACCACCTGTAGTCGCGCTTGTTGACTGGGCGTTAACTGCACCTACTGCCAACAGAGAGGCAAAAGACAAAGCGACTGTTTTTTTTAATGTAGAATAGTTCATAGTTTTAAGATTAAACAAATGTTTTAATTGTGATTTTTTCCAAAAATAGTAATTATGTTTGAAACGATTACCAAATACTGTTCCAAAAATTATAATTATAACACAAAGAAATGAAAAATGTTCTATAAGTAGTACAAAATAATATAAATACAATGAAATATTTACCTATCGAAAATAATTTATTTATTAATAATAGAAAAAATTTCGTTTCGCGAATAAAACCAGCATCTTTGGCGATATTTCATGCCAATGATGAGTTCCCACGCAGTGGAGATCAGGCATTTATATTCAAGCAAAACCCTGATTTTTTCTATCTTACAGGCATTGATCAGGAGCAAAGTATTCTTTTACTGTTTCCTGATTGTCCTAATTCTGCATACAAAGAAGTACTTTTTTTAAGACAAACTAACGAACATATTGCAGTTTGGGAAGGACATAAGTACACAAAAGAGGAAGCCAGGCAGGCATCAGGTATTGAAAGTATATACTGGTTGAGCGATTTTGATAATATATTACATAGTATTATAAACTATGCAGAAAATATCTATATCAATACAAATGAGAACGACCGCTTTAGTTTTTCTGTACCCTATCGGGATCTGCGGATGCTGGACGCGCTGCGCCTAAAATACCCGTTGCATCATTACGAAAGATCTGCACCTATCATGCGCGACCTGCGCCCTGTGAAATCAGAAACGGAAATAGAACTGACCAAAAAAGCCTGCGCCATTACTAAGGATGCCTTTGAGCGGGTCTTAAAGTTTACTAAACCTGGCGTTACTGAATATGAAATTGAAGCGGAGATCATCCATGAATTTATCAGGCAGCGGTCCACGGGACATGCCTATAGCCCTATTATCGCTTCGGGCAAGAACGCCATAGTGCTGCACTATATTGATAATAACCAGGTTTGTAAGGACGGTGATGTGATATTATTTGATTTTGGCGCCGAATATGGAAATTACAATGCAGACATGAGCCGGTCTATCCCTGTAAACGGACGCTTTACCAAACGCCAGCGTGAGGTGTACGATGCCGTGCTGCGTGTAATGAAAGCCGCTACAAAAATGATTGTTGAAGGTACTGTATGGAACGAATATCACGATGAAGTTGGTAAAGTAATGACCGGCGAATTAATAGGCCTGGGCTTATTAACCAAACACGATGTTGAAAAGCAGGACCCTAAATTGCCGGCTTATAAAAAATACTTTATGCACGGCACATCGCACCATTTGGGTTTAGATGTGCATGATTACGCCAGCCGGTACAAACCTTTTGAAGTGGGCAATATATTAACCTGCGAGCCGGGTATCTATATCCCTGCTGAGGGTTTGGGCATCAGGCTTGAGAATAATATCCTGATAACCAAGGGCGGTAATATCGACCTGATGGCTGATATTCCTTTAGAGGCAGAGCATATTGAGGAGATAATGAATAGTTAGGATATCGGATTTCGAATGTTCGATTTCGAATTTAGAGATGTTTATCCCCCCATATTATTAAGACGCAAAGCATTGCGTCTCTACGAAATTGTAAAGATTAAATCCTTCATTTTTCAACGCTTCAGCAAGATCCTGCCGGAGCTTTTTTTTGTCTACACCCGTCATTCTTTTTTGCTGGATCAGCTTATAAGCTTTCTCAGTCAGCAAAAATTCTTTTCGTGCATTTTTAATATCCTTAGCGGTAAAAATAAAATCAGCTACTTCGTTAATGCCTGATCCTGTGGTGGCTATGGTTTTAAAAACCGGTGTTTCGGCTGTTTCTTTTTGGTGGATGATCTTTTTAAGGTTATTGGCAAACAGGTCAGCGTCGTCCCTGTCGGCTTTATTGATGATAAAAGCATCGGCAATTTCCATCAGGCCCGATTTGATATTCTGGATCTCATCGCCCGATTCGGGTACCAGTACCACAAAAGTCAGATCGGCCAGCCCGGCAATTTCAATTTCTGACTGGCCCACGCCGACGGTTTCTATCAGCACATAATCAAAACCTGCTGCGCGCAATACATCGGCCATTTCAATAGTTTTTGCCGATAAGCCGCCTAATGATCCCCGAGTAGCTAACGATCTGATAAAGATATTGTTATTGTTAAAATGATTGGTCATCCTGATCCTGTCGCCCAGTAAAGAGCCGAAATTAAACGGCGAGGTAGGGTCGATAGCCAATACCGCTATTGTATTGCCTTTGATCACCAGTTGATCTATCAGGCTATTTACCAGCGTGCTTTTGCCTGCACCCGGCGGGCCGGTTATACCTATTATGGGTGTGCTTTTTGTAAAGCGAAGATTTTTTAACAATTCGTCAGCACCTGGTAAGTCATTCTCAACTACCGTCAACGCCCGCGCGACCGATTTAAAATCGGTACAGGTGATGTTAGGTAGTTTATTGGACGGTGCTGCCATTAACAGATTTTTGTGATTACAAATGAATAAAAATATCGCAACAAAAATCAATATAATCTCTATAATTGCAGCAAAGCGTCAATTATCGTCAATTAATGTCAAAGCCCGCAGTACTTGTAACGTTCGATTCGATGAAGAACCCCAACTCGGGTTATTTCACCTACGGCAAGGGCCTCGGCGACGCGCTGATAAAGGAAAACAATAACAGGTTTAAGTTAACTTATTATATGTTTAAAAATACCATCTATTTTTTTAATAAGATGGTGAATATTATTTTTCTATACCGGTTTCATAATATATTTTTTCCGTATTATAATAAGTTTGATGTGGTGCATTTTACCGATCAAACCTGCCGCTTAAAGCCTTACCGGGTAAACGGCAAAAAGATCATGACCATACATGATATCAATAAGGTGCACCTGTCGTTTAGTAAGCCGCATAAAATAAAGAAGCATTTAAATAAGATCCGCCGGTATATGGCTTTATGCGATAGGGTGGTAACCATATCGCAATTTGTCGCCGACGATATACTGCGGTTTATCCCCGAGATAAAAGATAAGCTAAGCGTGATATATAATGGTGCCGATCAGTTACAGGTACCCGACGGACATCAACCTGTTTACCAGCCCCAAAAGAAATTTTTATTTACCATTGGTTTACTATCCGTGCAGAAAGGCTTTCATCATATCCCTGCGTTATTAGCCGGCAATGATTACGAGTTGGTGATTGCCGGTATTGAAACCCCGCACAAAGCCAACATTATAGCCGAAGCCGAAAAGTATGGATGCCTCGACCGAATGACCATTACCGGCCCGGTAAGCGACGATGACAAAGCCTGGTACTATAAAAATTGCAGCGCGTTCGTATTTCCGTCGATTGCCGAAGGGTTTGGCCTGCCCGTTATCGAGGCAATGTATTTTGGTAAGCCGGTGTTCCTGGCAAAATTTACATCATTGCCCGAAGTTGGTGGCGATGTGGCTTATTACTTCGATAACTTTGAACCCGCGCACATGCAATCCGTCTTTAACAACGGGATGAAAGATTATATGGACAATGATCGCGAAGCAGCCATCATAACACATGCCCATAAATTTTCGTGGGAAAAAACAGCGCAGCAGTATACGCAGTTGTATGAGGATTGTTTGAAATAATCACACCGTAGAGACACAATACCTTGTGTCTCCTCCCAACCAGATGTTATTTCGAGACACAAAGTATTGTGTCTCTACGGTATTTATTCCATCTGTTTTTGGCCTTTCAAATTCTTTTTAAATCGCCAGAACAAAAAGCGCAGCCAGATTTTACTGCCGAAATACTTTCGCACCAACCCGCCCCTTTCTTTCTCGAAAACTTTATCTACCGATGTACTGGATACCCCGGTTTGATTAAAGTTGGCAACCAAGTGGTCCTTAAACTCAAAATGAAACTCGCCGCTATTATACAGGGCCATGTTTAAGGCATAGTCGGCAGATATTTTATAGCGGGTATTAAACTGGTACTTATCAAAAACAGCCTTAGGGTAGATCATAGCCTGGTGGCAAAGGCCGTATTTAGCAAAGCCATATTCATTAACAGGTATGGTTGGCCCGCCCAAAGTCATTACCCTGCCGTAATATATAATGTCATTATCTTTAAGCTCGTAAGCCAGTTGGGTAAAATCGGCAAAGAGTACATCATCTGCCCCTAAAAAATATACCCAGTCGCCGGTAATATGTTTAAGGCCCTTATTCATGGCATCGTATATGCCCGCGTCTTTCTCGCTTTTCCAGTAAGCTATCCTGTCAGTATTAGCTTCCAATATTTTTACTGTCCCGTCAGTACTTAAGCCATCAATTACCACAACTTCAATTGCCGGGTATTTTTGCCGGTAGATACTGTCTAAACAGGCCAGCAATGTTTCGGCAACATTATAAGTAACTATAATTACAGATATTTTGGGCGTACTGGCTTTCACAATTTTTTCTCAGGTGGTTAACATGTTAATTATTTATAACGAGTAGCGTATATTTGGTGCTTGCCGTTTAAATACTGTAACGCAAAGTAAATACTTTATTTAAGTACACAGATCAAATAAATATAATATCACTAAATGAAAGTTGCAGGTTTTACTTTTATACGCAACGCGGTAAAAAACGACTATCCTATTGTAGAGGCGATCACCTCTATTTTACCCATTTGCGACGAATTTGTCGTTGCGCTGGGTAACAGCGAAGACGAAACCGAACAACTGATACTGGGTATTAACTCGCCAAAAATTAAGATCATCCGCACCGTTTGGGACGAGGATAACCGGGACGGCGGCGCCGTTTTCGCGGTGGAAACAGACAAAGCTTTCCACGGGATCTCTGCCGATGCCGACTGGGCCTTTTATATCCAGGGTGATGAGTGCGTGCATGAAAAATATCTACCGGTAATAAAAAAGGAAATGGAGGATAATTTGAATAATAAAGCGGTAGAAGGCTTGTTATTTAAATACCTGCACTTTTATGGATCATATGATTATTACGGACATTCGCGCCGCTGGTACCGCCGCGAGATAAGGGTTTTACGAAATAACAAGGCCATCCACGCTTACCGTGACGCGCAGGGTTTTAGGTGGGATGACAGGAAGATCAACGTAAAACTAATTGACGCGTATATTTATCATTACGGTTGGGTAAAACCGCCGGCAGGCTTAAAACATAAACTGCGAAGCTTTAACAAATTTTACCATGATGATGCCTGGATAGAGCAGAATGTGCCGGAAACCTACGAGTTTGACTATAAAAATGCCGACAGGCTGATCCCCTTTAAGGATACCCACCCGGCAGTAATGCAAAAACGCATAGCCGCCACCAACTGGCAACTGGATATCGATTTGGAGAAGCTGAAAAAGAAAATGACCTTGCGCAGGCGTGCGCTGCAAAAAATAGAGGATTTGACCGGCTGGCGCGTAAGCGAGTACAGAAACTATAAATTGCTTAAATGAAACGGATCCTCTATTTCTTTCCGGATAATGTTGGGCAGCAAACTGCGGGTAATAAAACCCGGGCCATACAACTCTTAAAGTATTTTAAAGAGAAAGGTTATCACGTAGATTTTGCCAGCCTGAAACACGAAAAGGCAGATCAGGAAACTGAGCAGGATACGATCGACTTTTTGATCGATAACAAATTAGCCGGTAATGTTTACCTGCTGCCGCGTAAACCCGGTAAGGGAAACCCAGTTGTATACTTTCTGAAATATAAATTATGGGATTTGGTCTATTATTGGTTTGCATATCCCGTAAGGTCAAACATTCCTACGTTTTTAACCATCAGGCTTAAACACGCTTTCGAGGATATTTTAAAAGCTAATACTTACGACGATATTATCATTAGCTATGTAACCTGCGCCGGGCTGGTATCAAACAAATCATTGTTAAAAGGTGCTAAGACCATTATAGATACGCATGATTTTATCACCGCCCAGTTTAAATACAAAAAGCGGTTTAATTTGGGTGTTACTTTCCAGGATGAAATAAGCCGGCTAAATAGTTTTGATGAGGTATGGGCCATATCGCACGAAGAACAGTACGTTTTTGGCCAGTTCTGCAAATCGACAGTGAGGCTGGTGCCGTTAATGATCGATATGGATCACCTGGTTACTAAACCTGAGGCCGAAAAAAAATACGACCTGATCTATGTAGCCAGTGATAATGTGCACAATAAACGGTCGGCTGATTGGTTCTTTGAGTATGTGTATCCATTGTTGCCTAAAGAAATTCGTATTTGTGTGATCGGGCTGATCAACAGGTCCATCCCCGAAAAATATAAAATTGAGCGCGTTGCTTATGCCGAAAGCCTGGACGATTACTATGCTGCTTCAAAAATTGCGCTTTGCCCCATGTTAACCGGCACGGGCGTTAAAGTTAAAGTTGTTGAAGCGCTGGCGCATGGCTTGCCCGTTGTAAGTACCTTACGCGGAATAGACGGTTTACCAAATAAAAGGCTGAACGGCTGTCTGGTTAGCGATGATCCTGCCGAGTTTGCGCAAAACATTATTACCCTGCTGAACGATAAAGAAGAATACGCCACGCAAAGCGCGCTTGCAAAAGAGCTGTTTAACAACAGCTTCAGCAAAACGGTGCTTTATAAAGAGCTGGACAGCGCATTTAAGTAATGGATATTCAGAACCGCCACTTATTCAGGTTAACCCGCTTTGTACTGCTTAAACTGCCTGCGTTTTTTAGGTTTTTAGCCAAATTCAGGAAACCTGCAAAACGTTTGTTGCTGATAAAGACAGATGCCATTGGCGATTATGTTTTGTTCAGGAATTTTATTGAGATACTAAAACGATCGGAAAAATATAAGGACTACCAGATAGATCTTTTAGGCAACACCATTTGGCGCGAGTTGAATTTAGCCTACGATAAACAATTTTTAAACGAGGCTTATTTTATAAACCCCAAAAGTTATTACGAAGCACCGCTAAAAACCCTTAAACAGGGCTGGCAATTGTTTACC
>JAQBOP010000233.1 GCA_028287975.1 Mucilaginibacter sp.
AGGCTACATGAAAGCCCTGGCCGACTACCATATCCCCTTCAGGGCTGAACTGATCAAAAATTGCAGTAAAGGCGGCAACGACTATAAAGAGGTTGAAAATGCGGTAAAGGAACTATTGGCCATGCCCGACAAGCCCGATGCTATCTTCATCAGCAGTGACAGGATCAGTATCTCGTGTATCAGGGCTTTGAAGAATTTAAACTTCAATCCCAAAGAAATAGCTATCGCAGGTTTCTCTAACTCGGATGTGGTTGACCTTTTACAGCCTTCTTTATCGTACGTAAGGCAAAAAGCTTTTGAAATGGGCCAAATAGCTGTTGAAATGCTATTAAAGCTGATAGAAAGCAAATACCCTATTACCGAGTTTGAAACCAAAGTACTGAATACAGAACTGCATCTGATCAAATAATAACCCATTCTAAACGGCGTAGCCCGCATGAACGCCGTAAAAACAAATTAATCGTGAATAATCTCCCTGGAAGACTACTGTGTACCCACAAGTATTAAGAACATAAGAAGAATGAGCCGTAGGCTCTACACCTTTGTAGAAAAAAATAATGGATAACATTTTTTCCTCAGAGAGGCTACCCAACTGGCAATGGTAATATTTAACTCTGATGATACCGGAGATAGTGGCGAGGGGCAGCAACCTAAGGTGCTGAACGCCCTTTTTAACATTAGCTACAAAGGTGCAGACCCGATGGGTCAGAAAAAACATCACTGACAAAAGATGTGGGTATATAGTAGCTCTACCGGGGAGACTTAATATAAACTTACAGCATTTTTTTATCCGCCTCTGCTAATTTAGTATTGGGTAGCTGGTCGCTGTTAAAGATCTTGAAGTTTTTTACCTTGTTCAGCATAAATATTGATGCACCGTCGGTTTTTTGGGCGCGTACGTGTTCAAAATCTGCACCATCAACATTATCCAAAACAAACGCCGGGCGCAGGTCCTCTTTTTGATAGCTTACCTCAACATCGCTCATTTTCAAATCTTTTACATTGCGAATAAAAAAACCGTATGCCGGTGTAGTACCAAACTGGTCGGGCTCGGGATAACTTTTTATTAACGCGGGAACCTCGTTAGCGGCCTGCTCTTTGGTACCGCCGCCTTTAAAATAGATACGGATATTACTCAGCGTCAGGTCCTCGATATCATGATCAGGTATGCCGCTTATAATCGCTGCTTGTTTGGCAGTAACGTTATAAGCGATAAGATTGCTTATGATTACCCGATGCAGTTGGCTGTACGGAAAGCCTTCGGGGCCACGCTGGCGCGCGCCCAGGCGTACAAATATGGGCGCGTTGGTAATATCGCGCATGGTAATGTTGCTGATGGTGATATCTTCTAACGCGGCACCGTCAACAGTCTCCAGGCAAAGGCCCCGGCAATAATCAAATGTGCAGTTTGATATGGTGATGTTTTTGAACCCACCGTTTGATTCTGTTCCCATCTTAATGCGCCCCGTGGGCGACTTGCCGTCTTTTACATAAGTACCGTCAAGCAATGTACCCTCTTTGTAACCCGAAACGCCACAATTGGTTATGGTGACATTTTCTAACGCCCGCGGATAATTCAACGCGTAATCACATTTCAAAACAATCCCGTCGTCACCTGGCGAGTTAACCGAGCAGTTGGATATATGCACGTTTTTACTGGATATTAAATCAATGCCATCACGGTTGGTATCCATTTTAATGTTGTCGATAGTAGTATTGTCAACCGCTGTCAGCAGGAAACAGAACCAGCCGCCATGCGCGATGGTGAAATCTTTAAATATTACATTACGGCATAATTTAAGGCTGATGGTTTTGTTACCGGCGCCATTATTTACATCCTTTTTATCGTCCTTTATCAATCCTTTACCCCAGATCCTGCCCGGACCCATGATGGAAATATCATGCAAGTTTTCGCCAACTATCAGGCTGTTATGAAAATGGCTATGTCCGTAGTCCTGGTAAACATCGTTTTCACTTTTTTCCGGCAAATCATATTGCACGCCTTCGCCGGGGGTAGCGGCAATTATGGTGGCGCCCTGATCAATATACAAAGCCACATTACTTTTAAGGTGGATGGTTACAGACAGGTAATCGCCGGCAGGGAAATATACCGTACCGCCGCCCGCTGCCGCAGCCTCGTTGATGGCTTTATCAATGGCTTTGGTGTCCAGCGCTTTACCATCGCCTTTGGCGCCATATTTTTTCACGTTGTAAACAGGCGCTGTTTGTGCTATCGCGAGGTGGGTCACGGAAAACAGCAATACAAAAATTGCCGTTAGCTTACGATATATTGTTTTCATAATTTCAGGTACAAGATGGTTATTAGCGAGAGCGATATTACTGTTTTACAATTATATAAGTGCCCCGGTTCGGCCTAAAAATCTACGCAATCGTTACCGACCCTATAACGCTTTAAGTAAACCATTCATCACCCATGGGGTAACCCCAACCTGCGCTGTCACTGCATAGGTTATTTGACGTTGGGCGTTAGTTACCACAATTACGGCATCGCCTTCTGTTTCGTAAAAATCTGTTATATCTTGCGCATCAATAATATTGTGGGCATTTAAAACCGGGTCTGCTTTTTGCGCGTTCATAGCATCTTCGTAGCTAAGATTGCTGATCGCAAAAACTTCAAATTTGTTATCCCCAATATAATTAGCTATTACATCATTAATTTTAGGGTACATTTTAGGATATTGGCTTGCCCTGAATAATAGCACCAACGCCTTACCTTGTAATTTGTCGATATCGACATGTTTGGCTAATGGCTTCAAGTCGAGCGCGGTACCTTCCCAAAGTTTCGGGCTTTTCGGGCGGCGTGTGAGTCTGGTTTCCTTATCTATCCGCGCATTCGTAGCGTGGTTAGCTTTTATTAAAACATGTTTATATTCTGTTTGGCCTGCCAGTTTAGCCATGCCTACGCCGTAATCAAGTGTTTTTACCATCTGCTTAACTTTAACAGAGTCAAGCACTTTTCCGGACATATCATATACTTTAGGATCCGTCACCTTGGGTATCATGGCGTTAAATTGTGCTCCGGTCATTGTTTTGGGTGTTACAGTTGCCTGTTGCCCAAAAGCAACCGAACAACTTAGCAGTAAGGCGGCACTAATGATTTTCTTCATATCGGAAGATTTGGTTTAGATTTCATCGATAATGTTACTGTGTTGATATAGTTAAGGTCTGTCCTTTTTTCAAATCCGCATCGCTGATAAAGTACCCATTAACCTTTTTACCGTTCCATGCTATGTTGGTTATCTTTCTGCCTTTACCTTGTTTAACAATGGTGGTGGTTTTACCGCCTAATTTAAGGGTCACTTTATCAAACAACGGCACGGTCACGATATAACTCGGATCAGCAGGCGAGAAGGTGTAAAAGCCCATGGCATTAAATACAAACCACGCCGACATTTCGCCCGCGTCATCCATACCGGCATAGGCCAGCTTGTCTTTACCCATATCGTAATAATGGTTCATAATGCTATCAAGGTACAGCTGCGCTTTTGGCTGGTTACCTGCAAAGTAATAGTAGTAAGTAGTGCTATGATCCGGCTGGTTTCCCTGGCAGTAATTACCAATAAAACCCGACATATTATCGGCTTCGTGGCCATCATAAGGAGTGGTGTACATGGCATCCAGCTTTTTCTCGGCCGCGGCTTTGCTGCCAAACAAAGAGATCAAACCATTAGGATCCTGTGGAGCAAAAAATGTAGATTGCCAGGCATTTGCTTCGCGATACATGTATTCGTAATAAACATAGTTGGGGTTAAAATTCTTTACCCAACTGCCATCCGCAAGGCGGCCTTCCATAAAACCGGTCTCGGGGTTGAAAACGTTCTTATAGTTTTTGGTGCGCTTCATCAGCATCTCATAATTAGCGTTATCGCCTAAAGCCTTACCTAATTGCGCGGTAGCATAATCATCATACGCGTACTCTAAAGTTTTGGTAACCGCGGCTTTGCGCACCGTGTTTACTACCGGGTTTTCAACATCTTCTTCAGAGATATAACCTTTGGTATTGTACTCGTCAACATATTTACGGGTACCTTCAACCGTGGCGTTTTTCAGCATCAGCTGGTAAGCATTTTTGGCATCGTAATCGCGCAGGCCACGGGCGTACGAACCGGCAATGATAGCCGAAGCGTGGTCGCCATGAAAAAATGTCGGCATAAAACCTTTGGCATTGCCCATATCTATCATCGTTTTAATCACATCGTTCATCACTTTAGGCTGCAACAGGCCCAGCAACACGTCTTTATTGCGGTAATCGTCCCAAATTGATGGCAGTGTATAATAGTTATAGCCTTTGTTCACTACGTTACCATTGGCGTCGGTAAAATCGCCATTAGCATCGCTGCGCAACGCGGGCCATAAAAACGACCGGTAAAAAGTGGAGTAGAACAACCCTTTTTGTTTGGCAGTGCCACCCGTTACTGTGATCTTCGATAACAAGTTTTTCCAGGTTTGGTTAGCCTCTGCCCTCACCTGCGCGAAGGTTTTATTCAGCATTTCTTTCTCGAGGTTAGCTTTTGCGTTTGCGACACTTACAAAAGAGAAACCTATTTTTAACTCCAACACCGGGCCACCGTCAGCAAAGCTCAAAACCGGTGTCTTTTTTGGCCCCTGGGGCGATAAGTTTTTCTGACGCGCGCCGGCCGGCCTTCCCATTGGATTGGTGGCAGATGTAAGCGTATCTATTTTTTTGATCTTATGATTGGCGACAGCATAGAAGTACATCTTCTCGCCGGCCGCCTGGTACCCGCTGAAAATATTGTCACTTTCTTTATTGATCTTCCAGTCGTGTACACGTTCGTTAGACATAGCCAGATCAGCGATCAATTTTATATTAGCGGCCGATTTATAAGTATACTTATGGAAAGCACACCGCAGGGTCGAGGTCATTTCGGCATTAACACCATAGCGGGGCAGGTAAACCTGGTAATAGCCGGGGTGCGCCGATTCATTTTTATGACTGAATGGCGATTTATAATCGTCAGCGGTAAAATCGCTGCCGCTGGCCGGCATCAGGGGGATATAGCATAAATTCCAATGTCCTTTGCTGGTATGCGCAAAACCGTAAATAACGGTGTCTTCATATTGATAACCCGAGCCGCTATGAAACTGGCTGACAGGTGTTAACTGCACCATAGCGTTAGGCACCGACGAACCGGGGAAAACCTCGGCGCCCCAGCTTCTGTGTGTCGGCACAAACCCCAGGTCTTTCGGGTCCCAAAGCGTGGCGGTACCCAGCAGCGGGTTTACATAAGACGTTAACGGTTTTGACGAAGCTGATTTTTGGGCATACGTATAACCCGCAAATAGCAAAAGCATTAGGGCCAAAGCAACTTTTTTCATAGCGATAGATTTTATTAATTATTGGTTATTAATTGGCAACCTAAAGATAGCTTGTTTTAGTATTATGGTTTTGTAATAATTCGGGTACAGTTGGCAGAAAATCGCCGGGGACTCACCCCGACATCGCTATGCTCGTCGGCCCTCTCTTCGCCTTTGGCGGAAAGAGGGCAAAAGTTCAATGAAAAAAAATTAAAAACCCTCTTTCCCGCTTGCGGAAGAGAGGGTGGCCCAGCGAAGCGATGGCCGGGTGAGTCCCCCGGCACGCGTTAACTCGCTTTAACTTTTCAAATCATACCTGCTCTCTAACCATGCATACCTTGCCAGTATCTCCAGTAAACCGCCCTGGTCTACAAGATTGCGAACCCCATTACGGCCGGTAAACAGGTTTTTGTCGTTCTTTTCGTGTTGCAGTGTATTGTCAAGCGCTTTTTTAAAGCCGATGATGTATTTGGTGTCTTTGTTATATTTTAATAAGTGCTGATAGCCTCTCAGCAATACGGCGTTGAACCAATAATCATCCCTGAATTTACCGTCGCCATAAAAGAAACTCAATGAAGCATCTGCTATCGCGTTAGCCTCGTCCAAATATTTTTTGTCTTTGGTGATCTCGTACAGGTAAACGTAGGCTTCCAGCGGAGTGCCTGTATTGTATGACAAGATGCCCTTGTTAACACCTCCGTCTTTGGTGCGAATGTTATCCCAATATAATTTTTCGGGCGTTTGTAATTTGGCATCTGTCCATTTAACAATTTTAATGGCAGTATCCAGGTAAGCTTTGTTTTTAGTAGCCTGATACATTTGCAATGCTACCAACGCGCCCGGCCCGTTCGAGCAGGTGTTTTTCGAGCTCAGGTCGCCTTCTTTCCAGTAAATACCGCCGCCTAACACCTGGTCGTGGCCGCTCATAATAAAATCGTACATGGCCTTACCTAATGCAAGATCGGATTGCTTTTTAGTACGGCTGTAAGCGTCTAAAGCGGTTATCCCAATCCATTCATTATCGTCATAATAACGCTCGCCGGGTTTTAGCGCCATAATATAATCGGTAAATCCCGGCTTTGGCGCTGCGGGACTGTAATACCTATACATCAGCTTTAGCATGGGTGCCATCAGGTTAGCTTGCGGTTCAAGCTTTTCAATTTCGTTAGTTGCCTGGTACATGGCACAGTATGACCATAAGTAAGTGTACTCGCGCAGGTAACCATTTTTATTTTCACGCTTCGCGGGATCAAGCTCAACATAGTAATTACCCGATTTTGGGTCGTGGAAGTTTTTCTCGATAGCCGCCTGTAACGACTTCATTTCTTTGTAGTAATGTCCGTTTTTCTTAACGCCTTGCGCGAAAATTGAGCCTGAAAATATGGTTAAAAGTAAGACAAGAAGTAAGCAATTTTTTTTGGTAATCATAATTTATGGTGTTAGTGTTTGATATGTTGTTTTTGCCGTAGTCACAAAAAGTACCGGCCTTGTGCGATTCCCCTCTTGAGAGGGGCGGTGGGGGGTGTCCTTTCGCTCGTATAACACACCCCTACAGCCACACTTTCTTACGCGCCCCCTCTCAAGAGGGGAATTTTATTTACCACTCCAAAACCACTTTCACCCCATCCGGATTATTATTAAAGCTAATGAAATTGGTTTTGCCAACGTTATCCCATGAGCTTTTAAAATCAATTGCCTTGCCTTTGGCATCGGTAACTATAACCTTTTTAGGTTTGGCAGGCGTTAATACCCGCATAACATTGACAGTATTAAGCGGACTGATAGCTGTAAAAGCATATTTGCTTTTGCCCGCTTTCTCATCATAGATCCGCGCTGCGGTAGCCAATACCTGTGGTTTTTGTTTGTTGACTACCCTGTCTATATTATAAAAATAGCCTTGTTCGCCCGGTTTGATTTGTTTTTCGCTTAATACAGGCAAAGCAGGGTCATACAGGTCGATCAACTTACCTTTAATGGTATAAGGGTCATTGTTTACACCTTCATCCATTACCGAAACAATGTCATACGGGCCGCGGGCAAGGTAAAAGCTGTTTTTGTATTCGATCTTTTTACCGGTAGCTTGCTCATACAATGGCTCTGCATGATCGCGCAGCTCATTGTCTCTGTCGCCTTCCATTACAAATTCTTTAGGGTCTCGGCGAATAATGCAAACTTTACCTTTATCCACATTGTAAGTTCCGGCTTTAGGGTTTACGCCGATGCCAAGCTTATCGAACAGATCATCAGCAGGACAATTGTATTTTTTGCTGCCTTTGTTCCACCACTCTTGTACCTTCTGGAAGGCATCATCATCGCGGCCCGAATAAACGATCATACCACCATCCTTCACCCATTTGACAAGCTGCTCATGTGCCTGATCCGTTGGTGGTTTCATGTTCGAGTACGACATCAATAACACTTTGGTATCTTTCAGCGCTTTTTCAAAACCCAGGTTCTCCGTATGCACAATATCCACCGGCACGCCTCTTTTCAGGAAAGGCAAAGCCTCGCCAAAAAAGTTCGACAACTGCGGATCCATCAGCTTATTATCAGTCGGTACCCGGTCAAACATGCCCGATGTTTCATAAAAGTTTGAGAAGTACGGGTCGGCCCACGCCTTACCGTCGTCATGCGTAGGCAGCCGCTGGAACATCATTGAATTAGCCATCAACACACTGATTCCCTGCGACCCCGAGGTTTTATTAGCAGATATAGGCATATCATTCAACGAGTTGATCATCACCATCATTTGCGTCGAATAACTTTTAGGCATACCTGCCCGCTCATTACTGGTTTGGCTCACAAAGTACTTACCGTCAAAAATGCGGTCGGGCCATGGCATTACTTCGTAGTTGTTAATGTCAGGGAAGAATAATTCGGCGGTAAAAGTTGTCTGGTAATTCTTTTTATAATCGCTCCAATCGCGGCGGGTGTCCTCAACCGGGTCATTCTCAAAGAATAGTTTACGGCCGGTTGGCGCGGTCATGGATTTCATACAGCAGTATTCAAGGTAAGCCGTTTCAAACGAACGCTCTTTAGCTACCCCATTAAAATAATTAGGCTCGCGCGCGGTGCCGGTCCACGACTGTACGATATAGCCATCCACGCAATCCAGCGATGCCAGGCTTGCTTCCGGGCTGACGATCTGCCACATAGAATAATTGATGAGCGAGTGGGTAGGCACGTAACAACGCACATTCATACCCTTGCTTTTGCCGTATTCTTTCGCGTAGGTAAACGACTCTTTCAAGGCCCTGTAAAACAAATAGTATTTAAGCTTATTTGACAAATAAGTATTCTCTGCCGACTCATGTTGCGGCCGCCAGTCGAAACCATAATAATCTTTCCACTCGCGTTTAAAAGCCTCGCTATAGCCTGATTTTGCCCAAAACTCGGGCTCTTCCAGATAAATGGCGTCTACGCCCGCGTCAATAGCTTTTTTTATGACCTGTTCCTTGTAGTATTTCAAAAAATTCATGGTCGGCACCACATAGGGCATATTGTGGCCGTGTCAAACGGTGTCGCCATTCATCATTTTTTGGCCTTCGTCAAAATGCTGCTTTCCGTCCCATTTCCCCATAAAATAGTCCTGGTAACCGCCCCAGGCCATACCGGTCATAAATGCCAACTGGTAACCATGATCTCTGAATGATTTTACGCGCTGCTCAAATTGCCCCGGCTTGCCGCCATCGCCATACACAATAGCTACGTCAGCACGCAGGTCGGTAGTTGGTTTCCATGTTCCGCCGGTTTGGAACGTAGTTTTTTCGGTGTTGGGTATTGCAGGTTTATTTTGCGCAAAACTTGCCGCACCGAAAAACAACATTACAAAAGCTGTTGAACCTGCAATTATTTTTTTATACTGATTGATTTTGGACATGACGTTCTGGACTAATTGGCACGGCCGGGATTTATAAACTATCCTAACCTAAATAGTAAGCAATTCTAACACTAATACCAGCTAATCCAAAATAAATTCTGCAACATTGCCTTTACACAAAAGTTTATATCTTTATTTTAAATCGTAACAGTTTTACTACAGGTTAGGCAAAACCATATAAATTTCTAAATTTGATGTTACCATTTAAACGCTAAAATTAAATTAGTACCATTCATGAAGACTAATCAAGTATCAAGACGCCGATTTATCGGCACCGGAGCGCTTGCCGCTACAGGAACGTTACTCCTGTCTAAATCATCATTTGCCCATGCTATTTTAAGCAGCGATAAAAAACCAAATTCGGTTGTTAACGGTGTGCAAATCGGTGTGATCACCTACTCTTTCAGGAGCATGCCGGGATCAATTGAAGATATGTTGAAATATTGCATTGCCTGCG
>JAQBOP010000236.1 GCA_028287975.1 Mucilaginibacter sp.
GTTTGTTCCTGTACTATCCAATGCCCGGAACCTTTAACGATCACTTCTTTTACATTAGTTGCCACCAACCGGGAGTGTGCTGCTAAATATGACCCTGCTGAATGATCGGCCCCAAGCGCGAGAAGCGGCATCGGCAATTTGTGTTTCATCAATTCTACGTTGTCTTTCGCGTCCTGCGAAAATTCTCCAAACCAGTGAAACGCGCCTGTGGTAGCCCCCGGCACAGAATAGGCCCTGATAAATTCGTTTGTTTCGGCTTTTGTAAAAGGGTTTTTTACATATCCAACCAACGGCCAGAAACTGGTAAGAAATAAATTTGCTTTGCCCGCCACAATTTCGCCCGAATTTGGCATACCGAAAAAGCCAAACCACCAGGCCTGCGCGCGAACCTGGCTCCAAACCGGTTCTACACCCGGCAATAAAGCATCCATTAACGCCAGCTTTTTAACATCGCCGGGGAACTGGGCCGCGTAGGCATAGGCCACCATCAGCCCGATATCATGACCGGCAAGGTTTATATGTGTATAATTCAGTTTCTTAATCAGTTCGTGTAAATCAACAGCCATTGTTTTTTTGTCGTATCCACCGGCCGGTTTGCCAGACTCGCCAACACCTCTCAAATCGGGCGCTATCACTGTAAAATGTTTAGAAAGCTCGGGCAATAAACGGTTCCACATATACCAGTTTTGCCCGAAGCCATGTACCAATAACAGTGGGTCGCCTTTACCGCCAATTACATAATGAATTTTAACGCCGTTCACCACTGCATATTGATGTTTAAATCCGGCCGGGGGCGATGCAGGCTTAACCATCTCGTTTTGACCGGTACCGGCCAGCGCAGGGTTGGCAAACACAACCGTAAACAACGCGGCAAATAAAAATGCCAAAACAATAGATCCGTTTTTTAAAGCCTTCATGTTGTTTTTACTTTATATAATTGGTTTATAATAGCTTACAATTTTATAAATATAACTATTTAACAGAAAGAAAAGCGGGTGCAAATCAAATTGTCTTTTTAACCCCTCCCACGACGCTGCCGCAAGCGTCCCCGCTTTTAGCGCACACGCTTAGTAATCAATAATTCAACCTGAGGCGATTTTATGATGTATAATAACAGCTTCTGCCGACTAATATCTTTGGATCTGAATCATCAAAAAATAGATGTAATTAAATAAATAATTTCGTTTCTTTATCAAAATACAACTGCAATAAATATTGCCGGATCCTCAATAAACCTATAAACAATTCAATGCAAAAAATTAAATTATTCTTTATCATTCTGGTATTAATATCATGTACAGTTAAAGGACAAAATGCCGCTGTAGCAACTGAAACGCAATCGTTAAAATGGTTTACAGATGCCAGGTTTGGCATGTTTATCCATTGGGATATGTCGAGCATAGCAGGTACAGAGATCAGCTGGTCACGTAAAGGATCAAAACCTTTAGACGTTACCGGAGATCCGGCCGGTTATGTGGAAGACCCTGCTTATGATCATCTATATGAAAAGTTTAACCCAACAAGTTTTAATGCAACCGCGTGGGTTAATTTGGCAAAAGCGGCAGGCATGAAATATATAGTTTTCACTGCAAAGCACCATGGCGGCTTTTGTATGTGGGACACCAAACTCACCGATTATTCTATTACGCATTCCCCTTACGGAAAAGATGTTATAAAACAACTGGCCGATGCCTGCCATAAAGCCGGGATTAAATTTGGGATCTATTATTCGCCCCGCGATTGGCATAATCCGCAATACGGTATTGGTGATAATAAAGCGTATGTAAGCTATATGAATGGCCAGGTGAAAGAATTGCTGACCAACTACGGTAAAGTAGATATTATTTGGTGGGACAGTTATGGTAAGGGCGACCTGGTAAACTTTTGGAAAATAGGAGAAACATTTGACCTGGTGAAAAAATTGCAACCCGGTATTGTTATGAACAACAGGCTTGCAGTACTTGGCGACTATAACAAGCAACCGGCAGCTTACGTGGGCGATTGGGATACTCCTGAACAAAACATAGGCAGTTTTCAAAATACACGGCCATGGGAAAGCTGTATGTCTATTGTGGCAACACCCGATGGCGGCGGCTGGTCTTATCGGCCGGATGGTAAGATCCGCCCTTATGAAGAGTGTGTTAAAGGGCTTATAAGCTGCGCTACCGGTGACGGTAATCTTTTATTAGATGTAGGCCCTGATGCAACAGGTATCATTCCTGCAGATCAGGCCAAAAGATTAACTGAAATGGGGGCTTGGTTAAAAAAGTATGGTGAAAGTATTTATGATACTAAAGGCGGGCCGTATAAAAATGCCAAATGGGGCGGCGCCACTTTTAAAGGAAATAAAGTATACCTGCACATTGCCAAATGGAATGGAACCGAATTACGGTTACCCGATCTAAAGGCTAAAGTTTTAAAATGCGGTAATCTCACCAATCCACAAAACAAGCCGGCATTTACACAAGATGGCAAATACTTAACCATCACTTTACTGCCCGGCCAGCAAGACAATATCGATACGATCATCACTCTGGAACTGGGTGATAGCGCCTCGAAAGAAATGATCGGCGGAGCTCCAATAGAAGTTTTATAGATCAAGTAAAGTTTTATCAATTAGCTTATCATCGCTGCCGCAAACGACTGACGCTGCCGCAAGCGTCCCCGCTTGTGGCACATGCGCTTAGTAAGTTAATACCCAACTAAATTTTATTCACAACAAATTGCTATTTTTAAAATGTGAGCCGTAACTATAAATTCCACAATCCCGAGGGTTTGTATTTTGTAAGTTTTGCAACCGTATTTTGGGTGGATGTATTTGTAAGGCGACTTTATTTTGATTGCATTGTTGAGAACTTAAATTATTGTGTTGATGAAAAAGGCATGGAGATATATGCCTGGTGTGTCATGTCAAGCCATATACATTTGGTTTTTAGATCTAACATAGAAAAACCGGAGGACCTTATCGGTGGATTTAAATCATTTACCTCACGAAAACTCATTAAATTAATTGAAGATAATATGCAGGAAAGCCGACGCGAGTGGTTATTAAATTCTTTTAGAAAAGCAGGTGCCGCTAATTCAAATAATACCAAATACCAGTTTTGGCAGCAGCATAATCATCCAATTGAATTATGGAGCGCAAATGTAATTCAGCAAAAAATAGATTATACGCACCACAATCCTGTCGAAGCCGGTTTTGTTGAAAATGATTATGAATATTTGTACAGCAGCGCCCGCGATTATTGTGACATTAAGGGGTTGGTTAAAGTTATTACTGAATAGCATGCGGCCACAAGCGGGGACGCTTGCGGGAGCAAGGGAGCAAAAGTTATTTTTTGTATGTGACAATTACCGAAGAACCATACGCCGTACAGATCGGATCACCTATCACTATCCCCATCCAGCCCTCTAACCGCGACGCAGCATAGAAACTTTCAGCTAAGGTCCACCCGCGGGTGTAGCGGTTAAATAAAATACTCGGCGAGGCTATTCCCTGTAGCAACGGCTCGTCGGTGTAGCCTTTAACACCGGTTACGCCCTGCGCGACAAGGTCTTCAATTAAAGATTGCCCGCCGCTGGTTGGCAAAAATGTCCTGGCGCTGGTGGATACAGCCGTTTCTGCAAGCGCTCCAGGTGCAAAATTCAGCGTGTTGTACGCTGTCGCTTTGTAATGGGTATCGTTACTGCCCCAGGATATATAGCCGGCAAGATTTTTCTTATCGCCGATAAAATTAACCGTAGTATCATACTGTACCGGGATATTCTTTGCTTTGAGATAATTATAAGCGACACCCATGTCAGAATTGTATTCGCCATAGGCGCTTTCACGAATGATAGCGATAGATTGCCCGGGCGTATAATTTGCCGGGATCAATGTGTAGGGTTGCGCTGCCCTGTTTGGGTATCCGAAATCAGAACAGGCATCCAGTAAGATCGGCCCCTCATTCTTGATCTTGTTTTTCAAATTCTTTTCAGCTTCCAATGATCCCGTGGTAACAGCTATGGCATCGGCCTGCGTATAACCGTCAAGTCGGGTTACCAGGTAGCCGCCAAAGGCTTTATGACTGAACCGGGTTTCGCTGTTAAAAAATTTATTGGCCCAGGCAGTCCCTACGTAAGTAGCGTTATAACTTGGGTCGCTTACATTGATCACACTTGAGGCAGGGCTTTTTTCATAGCCAAGGGTAGCTACACGGCTGTCTAACGCGCATACGCCGCCATAAGGCTTACCAGGCGTGTTACGAACCCGTATCGGTATGCCTTTGGTAAAAACGATAAAATCAATATGGGTATGCTTATTAAGATAAGCTAATAACGGCGTTTCAATAGCCGCGACATAATCAGAATAATCAATGGTTTCTGCATCTTTATTAATGGCGCCATCCGGGCATTGGATGCTTAACGAATTAGTAACACCGCGGCGTTTCATATAGTCATTTGCTACCGCGACGGAAACCAGACTTTTTATGTTTTTTACCACCAAAACCCTGCTGATTAGTGACGGGTTTTGCGCAAAAACTGCGTTGATAAAACATAATAAAGCGATGCAAAAAGTAAAGGTGTATTTTTTCATGAAATGTACCTGAAATACATAGATAGCTAAAAGCTTGCAATACCGGAAATAGTCTTTAAATATAAAAGCCGTATTTGACCTTGCTGCAGCAAGGTTTTTCACTTATTAATTATCTGAAAACCAATATAATAAATATTAATATTTATTATATATATTTGATTATATAGTAGAATCTAAATAATATCTCTTTAATATTCATACTATGAAAAGAATCATACTTATTGCTTTCTGCTTATCAGCTATATTATCTTGCAAGAAAAATTCAATAGCTCCCGAGAATACACTTATTGCTACTGTTGACGGTGTAACTAAATCATATTATGTCGAACCGGTTGTTACATTTGACCATAATAACCAGCTTACTTTTAGCGGTTACGTTAACAATGATCCAAGTGCCGACTGGATTGATATTTACATAGATGGTACTGACCCAATAACTACAAAAACTTACGATCTTACGAGCGATGTTTCTCTCACTTATGCACCGCCAACTCTTTCCGGGAGTGATCATACTATTTTTTATTACACAAATACCAGAGGTGATTACCCCGTTTCTATCACAATCAAATCGATCAAAGGTGACAACATACAAGGAACATTTAGTGGTCAGTTGGAAAGCTTAGACAAAACGACGATCATTTCAGTTACAAACGGAAGATTCAATATTTCTGTTCGTCGTAAATCCGCCAGCGATTAAAATGCTTGCGACAGCACATGTTAATAAAAACCCCACAAACACAAAAATTTAATAAACAGCAACTTACAGACTTTTTAAGTATAAATTTACTGACTTATCCTTTGTTACATTTTGTTTCACCGATTTTTATCAATCAGCTTACTTACAGATCGTTAACCAAAAATCTTGTTTCATCTGTTTCATTTGTTTCACACTTTCGTGAAACAAACAGCGCCTAATTCAGCTGCTCGGCCAGCTTTTTCATTTCAACAGCCGGTGAGCGCTTTTGATATAAAATGGCATAAACCGCTTCAACTATGGGCATATTTACTTTATACTGCTTATTAACCTCGTGCAGGCAATTTACGGCATAGTATCCCTCGGCAATCATATTCATTTCCATCTGGGCCGAGGTAACGGTATAGCCCTTCCCTATCATATTACCGAAGGTGCGGTTACGGCTAAACTGCGAGTAAGCGGTAACCAGCAGATCGCCCAAGTAAGCAGACTCTTTGATATCGCGGGTAATGGGGTGCACGGCATCCACAAAGCGCATCAGCTCGCGGATAGCGTTTGATATCAGCACCGCCTGGAAATTATCGCCATAGCCCACGCCGTGGCAGATCCCGCCGGCTATGGCATAGATATTTTTCAGCACCGCGGCATATTCTGTACCGTAGATATCGTCAGACACAATGGTTTTGATATAGCGGGTGTTCAACATCGCGGCAAAGTCGGCAGCCAGGGTTGGGTCGCCCGACGCGATGGTTAAGTAAGATAGTTTCTCTAAAGCGACTTCCTCGGCATGACAAGGCCCGCTGATCACCGCGAAGTTATTAAAAGACATATCATACTTCCGGTTCAGGAACTCGCCAATAATCAGGTTCTCATCAGGCACGATACCTTTAATGGCCGATACGATCTTTTTGCTGGCAAAGTCGGCCGAAGTGATATCAATCAAAGCTTCCTTTAAAAACGCAGCGGGCACATTAAGCAAAACAATATCCGCCTGGGCTATCAGCGCTTTAAGGTCCGACGAGATATGCGCTGCAGGCACTTTTATTTCAACCGAGCTTAAGTAATTAGGGTTATGGCCAAATTTATGCACATGCTCAACCACCTGCGGGTTACGCATCCACCAAAAAATTTCTTTCGCGGTGGTGTTATCGGTAAGCATTTTAATATTGGCCGTAGCCCAGCTACCCCCGCCAACAACCAGGATCTTGTTTTTTTTATTTTGCATTAAAAGTTATTGCCAGGCTTAATGGCTGCACAAAGTTAAGGTAGATGTGCAGATATGCAAATGTGTTGTGAATGTGGGATGTCATGTTGTCCCGATAGTTATCGGGACGAAACATGCGGGCAGGCCTTTACGCTCACCCCTGCCTGCCGGCAGGCAAGGCTTCGAGAGCCTCAGGGTGACAGCCCGCTATTAAAAAAGGCCAACCGTTAGGTTAGCCAATCATTATCTTATCTGCACATCTGCACATCCACTCATTTGCACATCTACTTGCCGTCCTTATTATCGGTAAACAGCTTTGATTTATCTACCTTTTCAACCTCGGCGCCATCCTTTAAGGTTTTTGAAATGGCCGGATATGGGGCGGACACCACCTCGTCGCCGGCTTTGAGGCCGCTAAGTACCTGGATATACATATCGTCCTGGATGCCGGTGGTTACCTGTACCTGCTTAACTTTTCCTGTGTTATAAATAAACACATATTCCTTGGCTACCGGGCTGTTTACTGCCTTAACATTGTTTTTTGCTGAGTTACTGTTCGCGTCCGGCTTCTTATCCTCTCGCGTGGTAACTGCTTGTATCGGCACAGACAATGCCCTGGTATGATTGGTATTAATATCCACCGTAGCGGTCAATCCCGGGCGGAAGGGCGACGGATTAGTACTGGTCTTTTTAAGCAGGTCGTTATATGATTTTGGGTCGATCCGCACTTTAACGGTAAAGTTGGTCACCTGGTCGGCAGTAGTGCCTACCACGTTAGCCGAACTGCCGATCTCTGTAACCACCCCATTAAATTTCTTACCCAAAAAAGCGTCCACCTCAATTTTCGACGAATCGCCAATTACAATGCGGTTAATGTCATTTTCGTTCACATCCACATTAACATCCATCTGGCTCAGATCGGATATGGTCATGATCTCTGTACCGGCAAACTGGGCGGTACCTAAAACACGCTCACCTTTTTCTATGGATAGTTTAGACACCACCCCATCAACAGGCGAATAGATAGTTGTTTTATACAAGTTATCCTGCGCTTCTTTAACACTCGCTGACGACTGCGCCAAACCATATTGCGAACCAATAACATTTTGTTTTGCTGCTTCCAAAGCTGCCTTGGCACCGTCATAACTTGCCTTGGCATTATCAAACTCGGCAGCGGTAAGTACTTTATTATCGTAAAGCTCTTTACTACGTTTATAAATAGCGGCCTGGTTGGTGTAGGTAGCTTCGGCTTGCTTCAGCATCTGGCTTGAGTTGCCAACGCTGGCCCTTTGCGAATTATAAGAGGCAACGGCACGTTCATAGCCTGATTTTAAAATATCGGGCCTTATCTTACAGATCAGCTGGCCTTTTTTAACCACATCGCCCTCTTTAATAGGCAGCTCAACCACCTCGCCCGATACCTCGGGACTGATCTTTACCTCAACGTGCGGTTTGATCTTTCCGCTGGCAGATACGGTTTCGTTAATGTCGCGTTCGGTAGCTTTTTCTGTTGCAACCTGTGTTTTATCAGACTTGCCTATCAGGCCCGTGAACTTACCTACGAGTAGTAATACGATCACTATGCCAACGCCTATCAGTATATATTTTGTAGTTTTTCCCATGATGGTTTCAGGATTTTATTAAAGTGTTATGGTGTTACCCAGGTAATAGTCAATTATTTTGCTTCTGAATACGACACTGTACCTGGCCTCGATCATATCGTTTTCTGATTTGTTAAAATTGGTAACGGCCGTGTTATAATCCAGCGAGTTTACCAAACCCACATCATAGCGTTGCTTGGTAACATTCAAAGCGTCTTTATTAGCCTGGTAAGTTTGCAATGCCGACTGGTACTGTTTCTCTGCCGATTGCAGATCAAGCACCGCCTGTATGATGGTTTTACTTAAATTATTTTTAGCGATCTGCGTGTTCAGCTGCGCGCTTTGTAAATTCAGTTGTGCTTTTTTAACCGCTGATTTATTGCTGAACTTATTAAATATCGGAATCTGGACGCTTAGGCCAATGTTTTGGTTAAAGTTATCGTTGATCTGGTTAAATGCAGAATATGGGCCGTAAATGGGTTGTTGATACGCAGTTACTACCGCCTGATTGGTAGCTTGTACAATACCAATTTGCTGGGTGATTGCGGTTTCTCCGATCAATTTCTGATTTAAGCGATTTGAATAGCTTGATGCTAACCCGCCATATAATGTAACTGTCGGGTAATAATAACTCTTGGCCAGTTTAATAGCCTGTGCGTAAGTCTTCTGTTGAGCTTCCGCCAGGTGGATATCCGGGTTAATGGTCAATGCTGTTTTAACAACCTCATTGGCGTCATAAACTGTTTTAATGTCGGTTAGCTTGCTGATATCCGGGCGCTCAACAACAATATCAGTGTAAGGGTTCATTTCCATATATTGCTTCAAGATCAATATGGAAAGATCAAGCTGGTTTTGCGCGGTGGTTAAGTTTAAATTGGCGGTTGATACTTGCGCCTTTGCCTGCGAAAGATCGGCCAGGGTTTGGTTACCTACTTTAAAGCTGATGTTTGATTTCTCGAGCGTTTGATTGGCAATATCTATCTGTTGTTTGGCGGCGGTTACCAGGTCCTGATTGGTCAATATCTGCAGGTAATCAGTTACTACATTTAAGATCAAGTCGTTCTTAATTTTATTGGTAGTGCTTTTATCTACATCCAGCAATAGTTTATTCTGGATGATCTGGTTACGCAACTGCCCGCCCTGGTAAAGGGTGAATTGTAATTGTGCATCGCCATTAATATTTAACGAAGTTGACGAGGTATAAGTAAATGCGCCCGCCACCTGGCTCCGGCCGAAATTATAACCGCCTTGTGTGCTTGCATTTAAACTGGGTAATAAATTATTCTTCGACTGTTGCAGATCGACACCGCCAATTGACTCGGTAACCTGTGCCTGTTTAATGGTAAGGTTATTGGCCAGAGTACGGTCTACCGCCATTTGCAGGGTTATCTTTTCCTGCGCCCTGGCAGTAAAGCTTACCAGGGCAGTAAGCAGTAAACTTAAAACCATTAACAGGTTTAATCTATTTTTTGTCATAAACTTATTCGTACAATATTTGAGATGTTAGCGTGGAGATTGGTAGATTTGAGCTTGTGATAAAATTTATAACTATTACTAATTAAGTGATTTTTTTTGAATCTCAGTCCTAAAATCTCTAAATTGATAAATGTACCTGGTTAAAACTCCCTGGCTGCTTAAGCTTTTATATCCCCAATTAACCTGGGATGCAAATAAAGCCGGCCGCTGCATTTATCTCACTTTTGACGATGGACCCATACCTATTGTTACACCGTTTGTATTAAATATTTTAAAGCGATATAACGCAAAGGCTACGTTTTTTTGCATTGGCGATAACATCCGCAAGCATCCCGACGTATTTGAACAGGTAAAAGCCGACGGCCATACCATAGGCAACCATACCTATAACCACCTTAAAGGCTGGGAAACAGACGATCAAACTTACTTAGATAATTTTTTAATGGCTGATAAACTGGTCGACAGCAACCTCTTTCGTCCCCCTTACGGTCGTGTTAAAAGATCACAGGCTAAATTACTGAAACAGGCTAAACCCGATCTGAAATTGATCATGTGGAATGTGCTAAGCGCAGATTTTGACACCGAAGTAAAACCCGAAAAATGCCTTGACAATGTAGTAAAAAACACCGTCGCCGGCGATATCGTACTTTTTCATGACAGCCTGAAAGCATTTGACAGACTGGAGTATGCGCTACCAAAAGCAATGGAATATTGGAGCAATGCGGGTTATGAATTTAAGGCGATAGTATTTTAAGGGTACAGCAATAACCCTTATTTCTGACTTGACTGAATAGTGTCCTTATCCGTCGGCTTACCATCATTTTTAATAACGGTATAAACTATAGCGCCGACAACAATAACTGCAAGCACAATCAGCCCTACCCAGCCTTTGCGCTTATCCTGGCGGATCAAATACGCTAAAAACACCACCATCGGCACAACAAATATTATCCAGAAAATTAGTGAAGGGACAGACATATAATGATTGAATTAGTGATTGAGTGAATTAGTGAATGTAATTAGTGTGTTTATTATTTAGCTCCTCGGCGACCATTCACTCAATCACTCAATTGCTCATTAAACTACATCGGCATCCTTGCCAATGGCGCTATGCTTTGTTCGGCAAACTCGCCTTTTAAGTATTTGTGGTATCCCGCTATGGCTATCATGCCTGCATTGTCTGTGCAGTATTGCATTTCGGGGATAAAACAGTTCCAGCCATTTTTATCGCCCAGCTTTTTCAGACCCTGCCTTAAACCGGTATTGGCAGAAACCCCACCCGCCAAAGCTATATCTTTTATGCCATAATGGTCGGCAGCTTTTTTTAATTTATTTAGTAATATGGTAACAATGCGCATTTCGACGGAAGCGCAGATATCATTGATATTTTCTGCAATAAATTGACGATTTTCTGCAACATTATCACGAATAAAGTACAAAATTGACGTTTTTAACCCGCTAAAGCTAAAGTCAAATCCGGGTATTTGCGGTTCGGGAAATTTGTAGGCATCCGGATTTCCTAAGCGCGCGTGTTTATCTATCAGCGGTCCGCCGGGATATGGCAGTCCTAATATTTTACTCGTTTTGTCCATTGCCTCGCCCGCAGCATCATCCAGGGTTTGGCCAATTACTTCCATATCAAAATAGTCTTTCACTAAAACTATCTGGGTATGGCCGCCCGATACGGTAAGGCATAAAAAAGGGAACGACGGTTTATGGTCGCCGATAAAATGTGCCAAAACATGCGCCTGCATGTGATTAACCTCGATAATGGGGATGTCTTTTGCCAGCGCAAAAGCCTTGGCGAACGACACACCGACAAGCAACGACCCTAAAAGTCCGGGGCCGCGTGTAAAAGCTACCGCATCCACCGCATTTTTGCTTACTTTTGCCTTTTGTAACGCTTGTTGTACAGCCGGAACAATATTTTGCTGATGAACCCTCGAGGCAAGCTCGGGCACAACACCGCCGTAAGCTTCGTGTATGGTTTGGTTGGCAATAACATTGCTTAACACAACACCATCAACACAAACTGAGGCAGAGGTATCATCGCAGGAAGATTCAATGGCTAATATTACAGGCACGTTTTTTAATTTTGAATGAGTAATTGAGTGAATTGGTGATTTAAATTTTAGATTGTTAAACCATCCTTAATAAATACTGTTAAAACATTCAGTCATTCACTAATTCACTCAATCGCTCATTGTATAAACTGCAAAGTTATTAAAAAAGTACTAAAAATAGCCCTAAGTATCGTATTGTTCCTGCTACTGACGGTGAGCATATTGGTGCTGTTATTTCAGTATAAGCCTGTACAAACCTGGGCGGCAAAAAAAGCTACGGCGTACCTGTCAAAAAAACTGGGTACCGAGGTTAATGTCAAGAGCCTTTACATCAAGCCTTTTTCATCGGTAGTGCTTGAAGATTTTTATATACTTGATAAACAAAAAGACACTTTAATACGCACCCCCAAATTAACTGTCGAGCTTAATAGCTTTTCGTTGTTTAGCAGCATTAGGGCACGTAAGATAGATTTTAAACTGATCCAGCTGGATAACGGATCGTTTTACCTTAAAAAACAAAAAGACTCGGTTACCAACCTGCAGTTTGTTCTGGACAGCTTAAAATCAAAAGACACTACCAAAACAGCGCCGGGCAAACCGTGGACCACCATTTTTGAAAAAGTGGTGATAAACAATTTCCACTTCCGCTATAAAAACCTGCTCAGGCATGAAGTAGTAAACGGGATAAATTTTGACGACCTGGATGTGCACAACTTCGGCGTAGTGGTAAACAATGTGGACATTAAGCACCACCTGTTTATGGGCGATGTGCACCATTTAACACTGAAAGAAAAAGGCGGCTTCTATTTAAAAAATTATACGGCTGTTACTACTGTGGATTCTAACAGGATACTGGCAAAACACCTGCTAATACAAACGCCAAGGTCCATCCTCAAAAACTACCTGGACATGAAGTTTAAGTCGTTTGATGATTTTAGCGCCTTTACGAGTAAGGTTTATATGGATGGCAGTTTCAGGTCGTCGCATATATCATCAACCGATATCGCTTTTTTTACAAGCGGACTCGAAAAGGTTAACTTCGAGTTAGGTGTTGATGGGCGCATACGGGGCGCAGTGAATAATCTAAAAGCTAATGCCCTTACTGTTACCGCCGGGCAGGCTACATTTATTAAAGGCGACTTTAACCTGAAAGGACTGCCCGATTGGGACCATACCTTCCTCGACCTGAAGTTTGACCAGATAGCTACCAACAAAAAAGA
>JAQBOP010000247.1 GCA_028287975.1 Mucilaginibacter sp.
TGTAAAATAGAAGGTAAAAGCTACGGAGAAGTTAGCCGTTTGCTGGGCGTATCAATATCCACCATTAATGAGCATATTGTAAAAGCTACAAGAGTGGTAAGAAAATATTTCTTATTGTCTACACACATAAGCTAATTAATAGCTTACCCCAAATTTAATTTTCAATATTCGAAAATTAATCCTGAATCCTGCTATAATTTAAAAGCATCTGCCCTCTTTGATAAAAAAATTGAATTTTTTTATCAAAGAGGGCAGATGTAAATATTAGCCCAACCGTATTAGCTATAAAATCAAGAAATTGGAAGATCAACGCCCGCTAAAAGAAATATTTCAGCGCTATATTAATAATGAATGCACACAGGCTGAAATTGAGTTTTTGTTGGGGCATTTTAAAACAGATAGCAACGAAAGTGCTTTACGCGAAATAATAGCTGAGAAGCTAAACGAATATCCTATAGAGGATATTGCGCAGTCCCCTGTAAAAAAGCAATCATTTGATGAGATCTTTAACAACATCCTCGTTAAAATTGATAATGAAAACGCCGCAGAAGAAAACGAAGAAATAAAGCCTGTTCCCTACCGCTCATTGGCGTATAAATTACTGGCAACAGTTATTGTATTATTAATGGTGTTCCAGGGTTTTTACATTTATTTAAAACCGGCTAATAAGACGGGCAATGCTATTGCAAAAACCAAGCGCTTTAAAACCACTATTTTACCTGGGAGCAATAAAGCCATATTGACATTGCAAGACGGCTCAAAAATAGTTTTGAATGATGTAAAAAATGGTACGCTTGCCCAACAAGGTAATACAAAAGTAGTTAAGCTGGCCACCGGACAGCTGGTATATGATAAAACAGGCACCGCATCTGCAAAAGTTTTATACAATACCATGACAACACCGCGTGGCGGCCAGTACAAATTAACGCTGCCTGATGGTACAGAAGTTTGGCTTAACGCGGCATCATCAATAACTTATCCTACAGCATTTGTAGGTAATGAGCGGGATGTTTCCATAACTGGCGAGGTGTATTTTGAAGTAGCAAAAGATAAGAGTAAGCCATTTCACGTAACGTCAGGCAGCCAGACAATAGAAGTACTTGGAACGCATTTTAATGTAATGGCCTATGCAGACGAGGATGCTATTAAAACTACCTTGCTTGAAGGCTCCGTAAAGATAACGGAGAACAATGAGACGCAAATTTTAAAGCCTGGCGAACAGGCTACAGTTGATAAAAATGGGGGCTTAAAGATCAGTGTTGCCGATTTGGACAATGCCCTGGCCTGGAAAAACGGTTATTTTAAATTTAACCGTGTTAATATTAAATATATAATGAGACAACTGGCAAGATGGTATGATGTGGATTTAGTGTACGAGGGCAGCGTGTCTCATGACGAGTTTGTTGGAAAAATAGGACGTGGTGAAAATATAGAAGATGTATTGCACATACTGGAGCTTGACCGCGTTCATTTTAAAATTGAAGATAAAAAGATAATTGTATTGCCATAATTAACAAATTGTTTCACCCCCTAAAAAAAATAAAGCATGATGAAATAGCTATGAAACCCCCAATAAGCTTACAAAAAAAACCGGAAGTGCTACCAACACCCCCGGAACAAAATGAGTTAGCTAAAAAGATCCCTGACAGAATCAAATTTATTCACTCAAAACCTTGCAAAGATATGCAATTAAACTTTCTCTTTAAAGACCGTAAAAAGTTACGGCTCTTTTCCCCCAAAGTGTTTAGAATTATGAAGTTAACTGTATTTATTATAACAATTTCATGCCTGCAATTAAGCGCTAAAGTATATTCACAAAAAATAAGCCTCTCGGGCGAAAATATATCTTTAGAAAAAGCTTTGTTGTCTATTGGACAGCAAAGCGGATATTTTTTCCTTTACAAATATAACGAGATACAAAAGGCTAAGCCGATAACAATTCATGCCGATAACAAGTCGGTTACCGATGTTTTAAATGAATGTTTAAAAGGACAACCTTTTACTTATGTCATTCAAAATAAAACCATCGTTGTAACAGAAAAAAATGCGGAGCCGCAAATTGTCCGGCCCGTATCCAAAAATATAAACGGAAAGGTTATTGATGAAAAAGGCCAGCCGTTACCAGGCGCTACCATTATGGTAAAAGGAACGACAGGTGGCTACACAACCGATGTTGACGGCAAGTTTGCAATTAATAATGTTGCTGATAATGCTACGCTTGTTGTTTCTTTTATTGGTTACAGGTCTAAAGAAGTTTCTCTTAAAAATGTTACGTCAAGCTTAACCGTTGCTTTAGATTTAGATGAATCATCATTAAATGAAGTTGTGGTTACGGGTTTGGCAACCACGATAAAACGAAGTAACGCAGCCAGCTCAATTACCCACCTCTCGGCAGCACAGCTATCAGGCACCACCCCGCCGGTTACTATAGATGCCGCCATGAGCGGAAAAATAGTTGGCGCAGACATTAACCAAAACAGTGGCGCCCCGGGCGGTGGTATATCTATTAAGCTGCGGGGCTTATCATCAATTAACGGGAGCTCTGAGCCCCTGTATGTAATTGATGGCGTATTTGTAAACAACTCTCAGTTTAGTACCGGCGCAGGTGCGGCCGCATTCACTAGTGCCGGTACCAACCAGGACCAGGCCACCAACCGTTTATCTGATATAAACCCTGCCGATATTGAATCAATTGAAGTATTAAAAGGGCCAAGCGCCGGTGCTATTTACGGTACGCGCGCAAATGCCGGTGTAGTTATCATTACTACAAAAAGAGGCAAGGCCGGGCAAACAACGGTAAATATTAGCCAGGATATTGGCTGGGCTTCGGCTGAAAAACTGTTGGGTTCTTCAACCTGGAGCCTTGCTCCTATAGGGCCGCAAGGGCAAAATAAATTTGATTATGTTTTTGGTAACGGCACTCCAGGTAGCGGAAGTTTAACCCAGATCAATGCCTGGAAAGCAGCCACTGCAGCCGGTAAAATCTATGATTATGAAAAAATGATCTATGGTAACATTGGTCATATAGAGAATACGGCTATAAGTGTTTCGGGAGGTACCGATAAGACTAAATATTATTTATCCACTGGTTTAGACAATGAAACGGGTATAGAGAAACGTACCGGCTTTCAGCGCCGTTCAATAAAACTGAACGTTGATGAAAAGCTGACCAAATTTTGGACCTTTTCCATCGGTACAAATTATCTCAACACGGGCAACCAGCGTAGTTTTAGCGGTAATGATAACAGAGGCGTATCAATACCTTATACGTTAGCTTACACCCCTGATTTTGCACAGTTGTTACCCGTAAACGGCGTATATCCAAATTCGCCTTATACCGGCGATAACCCGTTGGCTATAGCAGCAAGAGCTGTTAATACTGAGAATACCAATCGCCTTATACAATCATTTAACACGACTTTGTTTTTAATCCAAAACCCAAATAACACCCTAAAGTTCACAGCCTCGGGTGGTTTGGATTTTGTTTTGACAGAGGATGAGATCTATTTCCCGGATGACATGCAATCGCAATTAACAAGGCCCAATGGTCCGGGTGCATCGCGTTTTTCAGACAATAGAAGCTTTAATACCAACTTTCAGGGATTTTTTATCGATAACTGGAAATTGTTTAAAAAGATAGACATGACCTCGCAAGTGGGTGCAGTAAAGCTTGTAACCAACAATGATTTTAGCTGGATACAGGGCGAAGGTTTATTACCGGGCCAGATAAACCCTAACAATGCTACTGTAAGAACTTCGAGCGAAACCTTTCAGAACTGGACAGAC
>JAQBOP010000265.1 GCA_028287975.1 Mucilaginibacter sp.
AAGCCTGTTAACTTTAGGTACTTTAGGTGGCCCTTCACCTGATCCTAATGAAATTGAACCCCTTTTGGATGGCCTCTCAAAAGAATTAAGGGATACAGAAACAGCCAGATCGCTCAGAAATGCATTAGAAAGTTTGAAAACTACGGCAAACGGAGCTATGGCGCCTGATTTTGAACAGGCCGATACTTTGGGGCACGCGGTGAGGCTTTCATCGTTCAGGGGTAAGTACGTATTGCTTGACTTCTGGGCATCATGGTGCGGCCCTTGCAGGCAGGAAAACCCTAATATTGTAAAAACATATAACCTGTTTAAGAATAAGAACTTTACTATAATTGGTATTTCGTTGGATAAAAGAGAGAATGCATTTGCCTGGTTGAACGCGATAAGAACTGATCATTTGACCTGGACGCAATTATCCGACCTTAAATTCTGGAACAATGCTGTAGCGCAATTATATTTTGTAAAGAGTATACCCAAGAATTTTTTAATAGACCCCGCCGGAAAGATCATAGCCCAGGACCTCCGGGGTGATGATCTTGAAGCCGAACTGGAAAAGGTGTTGGGTAAAAAGTAAATTAATTCGGATCTTTCGATTGATTGCCGTTTCGGATTTTCAATTTCGAATTCTATAAAAAAGAGTAATTTAGAGTTTATGAAGAAATTTATATTAACCATTATAATTGCATTGCCGTTTTTGGCTTTTGCACAGGATGGCAGGTATTCTGTTCAGGGAACAATAGGCAGTTACAATGCACCGGCCAGGATATATCTGCAAGTCTATGTTAAAGGCAAGGTAAATACCGATTCGGCTACTTTGAAGGATGGTAAATTCCAATTTGGCGGTTCGGTGGGCAATGTGCCGGTAAATGCTTATCTTATTTTCAACGAAAAGGGTACAGGTGCTAACTATAAAGATTACCAAGCAATTTACCTGGAAAAAGGAACCATTACTGTAGCCAGCAGTGACCTGTTGAAAAATGCTAAAGTTGACGGGCCTAAAACCAACCAGGACAATGCCCGCTATAAAGCAGCCTTAAAGCAGGTGACCGAAGAAGAAACCGCTTTAGAGACGAAAGTGAAAGCAGCAACTGACGAACAGAAGAACTCTGATACATTTGAAAGAGAAAACCACAATGCAGAGAAAGCATTTGAGGCTCAGGAAAATGCCATCAATAAAAAATTCATTCAGGATAATCCCGATTCATACATCAGTTTAAATGCGCTGGAATCATATGCTTACAGCGCCGATTATTCAGATATTGCCCCTTTATATAATGGATTATTTGACGAGATAAAAAAATCAGAAAGCGGTAAAGCATTTGGCGACAGGCTGCCTAAATTAAAGGCAGTTGCTATAGGGGCAATGGCGCCTGAATTTGCAGAAGCTGACACAAGCGGTAACGTGATCAGCCTGTCCTCATTCAGGGGAAAATATGTGCTGGTTGACTTTTGGGCATCATGGTGCGGCCCCTGCCGCAGGGAAAACCCACATGTTGTAAAAACTTTTAATCTTTATAAAAATAAAAACTTCACCATACTGGGCGTATCATTGGACAGGCCGGGTGCAAAAGATAAATGGTTGGCCGCCATACATAAAGATGGACTGACCTGGACACATGTATCTGACCTGCAATTCTGGAAAAGTAAAACTGCCGATCTGTACGGGGTGCGTGCCATCCCCCAAAACTTTTTGATTGATCCGAACGGTAAGATCATAGCGAAGAGCTTGCATAGTTTTGATCTGGAAGATAAATTGGTTGAGATACTAGGGAAAGCAGAACCAACTGGCAGCAGTAAATAACTCCTGCATTAGCTTAAAGGCAAGAAAGTCCGAAATCAAAAGCTTTCGGACTTTCTTGCTTTACAGGTTTACTGGAATGTAACCGTTTTTATGGTTTGTTCGTTACCCGATAGCAACACCATACGGTTATTATATGTGCTAAAGAAAAAGGGCAGCAAAGTATATGAGCTCAGTTTTACATCAAGCTCTTTTTCGAAATGTATCGGTGCATCCATCAACCCGTCGTTATGTATGGTTACAGCAACAGGTAGCTTACGTCCTCTGTGATATTCATCATTGATATATTTTCCATACTGATCGTTAAATATCACTGCTAGCTTATTGTTGATAACACCGGACGCTACCATTAATTCGTTATCGGTATTACGTGCTGACCATTTACGGTTAAGCGTTATATCGAATTTTTTAGAACCATCGTTGCTGAACCCAGTCACCACAATGTCATTATGGTGATAAATATAATTATCTTCCATACCTAGCCTTTGAAGGGCATTTGCATTAGATGGTTCTTTATCAGCACTGTATTGCTCGCCGACCAGGAAGAAGGTATCGCCATTATAAACAATATTGCGCGCTGTTAACGCAGGTATAGGCTTCTCAAATTTATAAGTTTTTATTTCCTGTGGTTTTGAAGAGTTAAAATACCAGCTACCAACAGCTGGTATATCATTTACATTAAAGGCTTTTTTCTGCTGCGAATAACCGGTAATGATCAACTCACCGGCATGATCAACGCTTGCTGTATAATTCAGCACCCTCAGATCTGGATCCGCAATTATTACGGGTATGATGTTTGCAGAAGACGATGTAGCTAAATATTCATACACGACAGGGTATTTATATGACTTATCAAACTCTTCTGACATGATAAACAGGTCGCCTTTATTAGATGCCAGGAAATTCCATATAGATATTTCTTTTGTATAGCCGGTGAAACTGAATTCTCCTTTACGGATCTCTTTTAAATTATCGTCTAACAAGAAATATTGAAATTTGTCGGGCATGTTTTTTTCATGCGGTAATTGACCAATCACAGCAATATGCTTTTTGTCGGGAGTAAGGGTTGTATGCCAGGTTCCTGCGTTTGACATTTTGGTAAAATCAATGCTTCCAACTGGCAGATCAGTACTGCTTACATTTCCCGAATTGTCGACCGAGCGGGCGGTAAGCGTATTCTTGCCATCCTTTTTGCTGTGGCTCTCAACAAAAGCAACAATAATATTTCCGGCTACCTGCACGCTATTAACTTCAGCGTTGTTGTTAAAATGAGCCCCGGTTTATTTTTATATCGGTGGCCGTGCTAATATTGCCACCTTTGTCGGCTATAATAAGGGTGTTTATTTTTTCAAAATGTTCAGTCCGAACGGCAATAAAATAGTTGCCATTGTCATTGGCGAAAGAGGAGAGTTTGGGTTGTTTTGCCGATTTAAATTCCGGGCTATTAGTGCCCTGGGTCACTTTCAACTGCGCATGTGCGCCTATGAACAGAAAAAGGAGAATTGCTGGTAATGTGTATTTTTTCATGATTTGGTTATTGGTTGTTTTGTTGCCTTGATTTAAGTTCGCTGAAAAGCATATCATACCCGATTTTTATCCTTCTGTCCGACATTGAAAGGTTCACAGTGTTCAATTTGTCAAGTGTAATTTGGCCACCGGTAACGTTACCTTCGGCAAAATAGGCTTCCAATAAGTTAAAATAGATGGCTAAGGTGATATCTTTGTTGATGCGGGCTTTTTTATTGTTCGGGTCCGCTTCTTTTAAAGCGTTGTTCCACAAATTGCACGCCCCATTAAGTTTGCTTTTAGCAGTGGTATAGTCCTGTTGCAGCATAATTAACCCTGAGGAGGCTTCATTAAACGCTGTTGTAAGGTCGTGGTAGTTTACGTCATCATTTTTAATGTAATACAAGGTAGCTGTCCGTGGAACCTTGG
>JAQBOP010000275.1 GCA_028287975.1 Mucilaginibacter sp.
ATCCCGTCAAAATAATGGAACAAACCGTAGAACAAAAGCTTAAAGCGTTATACGAATTACAAACCATCCACACTAAAATTGATAAAATTCGCCAGATAAGAGGTGAATTACCTATGGAAGTTGCCGACCTTGAAGATGATGTTGCAGGCCTGGAAACCCGTATACAAAAAATTAAAAGTGAGCTTGATGATTTGGAGGATGATATTGTTACCCGTAAAAACCTGATCAAAGATGCGCTGGCCAATACGAAAAAATACGAAACTCAACTTAATGAAGTAAAAAACAACCGCGAGTATGACGCTATTTCAAAAGAGATAGAGATACAAGGTTTGGACATACAGGTAAGTGAGAAAAAGATCCGTGAGTATGGTTTCGAGATCACCTCAAAAACCCAGGTTTACGAAAAAGCACTTGCTGATCTTGAGGCACGCAAAAGCGACCTTGATGCCAAGAAAGATGAATTAGGCACCATTACTGCCGAAACTGAAAAAGACGAAAACGAATTAACAGCACAAGCAGATAAAGCCATTGTAACTATTGATGAGCGTTTATTGGTTGCTTACAACCGTTTGCGTCAAAATGCTAAAAATGGTTTAGCTGTTGTTACTATCCAGCGCGATTCATGCTCAGGATGTTTTAACCAGATCCCGCCACAGCGTCAGTCTGATATCCGTCAACGCAAAAAAGTTATTGTTTGCGAGCATTGCGGCCGTATCCTGATAGACGAGCAAATGGCTTTAGAAGCCGAAATTGCTATCGCCTAATTAACGATCTAATATATTCTACAGAAAAAGCGCCCAAGAGGCGCTTTTCTTGTTTTATGATTTTCCCTGACAATGAACACCCGGTAGCCAACGGTTTTAAAAACGGGTGACGGACGACAAGCTGAAGCTTTACCTAATATGGCGGTAATGGGCAGCCACCTATGGGGCTGATATTTCTCTTCGTTTATTATTTCTACAAATGGGTTGACCCGATGGGTCATAAGTTCATAACATATATATCTACGCGCAAGCGTTATTAACATGACATCCTGGGTAAACCAGCAATTGCATCACATGGTGATAAATTTCTTTATGCTATTCATGACATAATGAATTACCTTAAAACAAACTTGTCTGCTTTCCGCCTTTCGGTGTAAACAGCGTATAATCATGCGGGGGCATTTCCCTGCCGGATAAAAACCGGTTACAGGCCATTTTATACAACTGATGGATAGACTGCGCTACCTGCCCCTCGCCGCGCATACGCCGGCCAAACTCGCTGTCATTTAAATTTCCGTCATGGCAAGCCTTGATCATATTTAACACCTTTTCGGCGCGGTCGGGGTAGGCCTTGTGGATCCAGTCTGTAAATATTTCGCCGATACTTCCGTTTAAGCGGACTATGGTAAACCCGGCCGATCTTGCGCCCCGGTCGGCTGCAGCTTTTATAATATCGGGGATCTCATTACTGTTTAATCCGGGTATTATAGGCGCTACCATTACCCTAACAGGCACGTCTCTTTCTGATAATTTCTGAATAACGGCCAGCCGGCCATTGGCGGTAACGGTACGCGGCTCCAACTTTTGCCTTATCGACTCGTTAAGCGATGTGATAGACACGTTAACATGCACCAGGTTCAGCTTGGCAAGTTCAGTAATAATATCGAGGTCACGGATAATGACATTGTTTTTGGTGATGATGCTTACGGGGTTTTTATATTGTAAAAACACCTGCAGCAATCCCCGGGTTATTTTTAGCCTGCGCTCAATGGGTTGGTAACAATCCGTATTGCCCGATAGCAGTATAGAAACCGGCTGATAGTTTTTTTTATTAAAATACTTCTCTAACAACTCGGCAGCATTACGCTTTACAATGATCTTGCGTTCAAAGTCAAGACCGGCGCTAAAGCCAAAATATTCATGTGTATTACGCGCATAGCAATAAATGCACCCATGCTCACATCCCTGGTACGGGTTTATAGAGTACATATGGCTTAGGTCGGGGCTGTTTGATTCGCTTACTATCTTTTTAGGCGTTTCTTCAAACAATTGCGTGGCCGAATTTTCGAGCAGCGGCTCGTCCAATCCCTCGATATGATCAAGCACATATTTGCGCTTTAAAAATTTATTATCTGTATTTACCTGTGCTCCGCGCCCTTTAAAAAACTCGGGGTTCTCCTGATGTGCCATAACATCAAAATTGCTAATATTTTTAGCAATTTACAACTCTATTAATTTATTTTTTATGGCATATAACACCAATCCTACACGGCTTTTTATTTGTAATTTTTCGAATAGTTGGTCGCGATACCCATCAACCGTACGGGCACTTATACACATTTGGTCGGCTATTTCCTTATAAGTTAGTTCGGTGCCCGAAAGTTTTAAGAACTCAAGTTCCCGGCTGTTTAGCTTTATCGGCTCTGCTTGTTTATTAAAATTACTGATCAGGTGTTTGGTTACAAAGGCCGGGTAATAAACTTCATTATTTGATACCCTGTTTAACGCCTGTTCAAACTCTTCGGGTTCGGCATCTTTAAGTAAATAGCCCTTTACGCCAATTCTAACCATCGCTAACACTTTTTCGGCATCCTCAAACATTGACAACACAATAATATGCACATCCGGGTAGTTGGCGCGGATCCATTGCGCAGTTTCAAGCCCGTCTACTTTAGGCATGTTAATATCTAATAGTACAATATGGGGTTTTAGTTTTGGGGTAAGCTTTCTGATCAATTCTTCGCCGTCGCAGGCCTCAAAAATTATTTTATAGGGTGGGAGATTATTGATTAATGACGCGATCCCGCTTCTGAAAAGTCGGTGGTCGTCAACTAAGGCTATCAGGATGGTTTCCATCTGCGTTTAAATGTTTTAAGGGGGTTAGGCTTATATTAATGAGACAACCTTTTCCCGGCGAACTGTCAATAGTAAACGTTCCGCCAATCAAAGCTGCCCTGTTCTCCATATTTTTCAACCCTAATCCACTTTTTCGCATTAACACGTCTGTCGAAAAACCCGCACCATCGTCTTCGACTGTTAAATTAAACAATTGTTCAGAATATTGCAAGCTGATTTTCAATTGTTTAGCATTGGCGTGCTTAATGGTGTTATTGATCGACTCCTGTAAAATGCGGAACAGCAGCAACTCGTGTTGTTCGCCTAACGAATACCAATCGCCTGTAATTTTAACGTCGACAGCTAATATCCCGCTTTTATTAAACCTGTCGGCTTCCATTTCGACAGTTTTAACGAATCCTAAGGTACCGATATGTTCAAAACTCAAGCTTTTTGACAGATCGCGCAGGTCGGAAATTGTTTGTGCAATAAGCTCCCGGCTTTCTTTAATTCTGGCCTGTTTATTTTGTTCGCTCAGATTATCTGTTAAAGCCAGGTTTAATTTAACAAAGGATAATACCTGGGTAATATTATCATGAATTTCCTGGCTGATATGATGCAGTGTTTCTTCCTGCATTTCAATCCGGGTTTTCAGCAGCTCCGAATCGAATGCCTGCTGCATTTGCGCTTTTTCTTCGATGTGTTTCTTTTTGCGGCGATTGTATACGATCACATATACCGCAACAGATAAAGGAGCCAATAAAAATATCAGAGTTGATAATATAACTATGTGTTTAATGTTATCCATCTTTTACAGATAAAAGCGTAACTCCAGCAACTATACAAAATAATAATAAGGATAGTGGTAATAAATGATAAGTCTATTGTGTTGCTATTAAACTGACTTTTAATTGTATCATAAAACTGATCATAGATTGTTTTGCCGAAGAAAAAAAACAAAGTACCCGTTACCCACCAAAATGCAGGGGAACTGTTTAAATTAACATATTCTTCGTCCCTTAACAGTAAATAATAATAATACAAGCTATAACAAATAAATAGCACAGACATTACACTGTTGGTTTCAGAGTTATAATCCCACAATCCGTTTTTATTTGTAAAAAGTTCATAAACGTATATTAGAAACAAAGCAGCAAGCCCTGTAATTATTAAAGGCTTGCTGCTTATATACTTTTTAAATAAGTGGTTAAACATGTTGCTAAAAACACTTATTTGAAAAAGCATCAAAATGTTAAATATCCATGCGTTTGAATTAGAGGGGATTGGATTTGCCCGATAAATCGCTTTAAACGGGATCGACCCAATTTCTGCTATACAGATAATTAACATAAATGGTATTAATACCTTCCAGGCGATTTCCTTTTCGCCATACAAACAAATAAAGGCTATAATGAAGCAAATCAATTCAGCAACTACATAGGCAGGGAAAAGCTCATGCATAAATAGTTAATTTTAATTGCAATTAATTGGGCATAAGCTGCCGTTGTTTTTGGGTGGGCCTTTGTATTTTACTATTGTGTTATGAATTTTCAAAAAACTTTTAAGGTTAGAATCACAGTAAAAATAATCTTTTCCTGTTGTGTTAACCGTGGTTAACACAAATGTATTTCTCCCTTTGTTCAAATACAAGTCATCCGGATAAGTTGCCAAATAAACCCTAATACCGTTAAAACTGGCTTCATCACTCATGCTTTTAAACAACCCGATAGGAAACCAAACCGCATCCGTATTCATATTACTACCATCAAAATTTTTTACCATTTTTTCTGCGTAACTTCTTAATATCGCTCCTGCAGTATTTACCGAGATACATGTAGTGTCGATACCAGGACAGGCAGGACAGGGGCGGTATAAAACAGCGCCCAGATTGTTGAGGCTATCAGTTGCTTTAATACTAAGATCTGTTTGTTGAGGGTCAAATAAAAACCCGTTTGAATGCCCATAATAGTCATGATGGGTATATTGCGTACTTGCACTATCTATTGTAGAAACCAATAACAATGAAGTTTCTGGGTCATTTATTGATTTTTTTGCAAAATATATACGAATTCCATCAGTTTTATGCTTTGACGTAGTAGCAGCCTCGGCGATTAACAATCTCA
>JAQBOP010000323.1 GCA_028287975.1 Mucilaginibacter sp.
CGACCTTGTTTTTGAGACCGGCCATTCAACACCTGCCGAATCACTTATACTTATCCCTGCCGCAAAACAAGCGGGAGTTAAAAAAATTGTGGTGACACATGCTATGTTACTCGGTGCTACGTTTGAGCAAGTAAAGCAAATGGCAGCAATGGGTGCCATTATCGAGTTTTGCTGGCAAACTTACCTGTCAAAAGCCAATGGAAAAATTGTGGTCGATGGGAAAGCGGTTGCGAATTGCGCCGAGGTTATAAAAACAGTAGGAGCCGAACATTTCATTATTGATTCAGACCTGGGTCAGAAAGGTAATCCATTGCACCCCGACGGTATGCGGGCATTTATAGCCGCACTTAAGGAAAATGGCTTAAGTGAGCATGAAATTGACCTGGTAGCCCGCAAAAACCCGGCGCAGTTGCTCGGTCTTGATACCGGTAAGTAAAACTTGTACCTTTATTATACGTCTGTTTATAACCAATTTTAAATATACCTGATGAGAAGACTAATTTTTTCAGCCTCTTTACTCTGTTTCTTTTTGATTACCGGCAATACGTTTGCTGCTAAAAAGCCAGTTAAACCAAACATCAGCAAAGCATATTATGGCGAGTCTGAGGGTCGGAAAATTTATCAGTATACGCTAACTAATAGTAATGGTATGCAGGTTAAGGTGATCAATTATGGTGCTACCATTACTGATATCATCACGCCGGATAAAAACAAGAAAATGGGCGATGTAGTACTGGGTTTTGATTCGCTTAAACAATATATGGGGCGGGACAACGCGCTGTTGGGCGCGGTTGTGGGTCGTGTGGCTAACCGCATCGCCAATAAAAAATTTACGCTTGACGGGAAGGAATATGTCCTGATGTCAAACATTCATGGCGGCCCAAAAGGTTTTGATAAGCAGGTTTGGAACATCGAAGAAATGCCCGGAAAAGAAGTCGCTTTAAAGCTGACCTATTTCAGTAAAGATGGTGAGATGGGTTATCCCGGCAACCTTAACGTTACAGTGATATATACGCTTACCAATAACAACGAGCTAAAACTCAATTATACTGCAACTACAGATAAAGCCACACCGGTGGTACTTACAAATCATACCTATTTCAATTTATCAGGGACTACTGATGTTGTATCCGACTGGCAATTAACTATCCTGGCAGATAAATACCTTGAAGCAGACAAAGACGTAATGCCAAGCGGTAACCTGTTAGATGTAAAAGGCACACCCTTCGATTTTACCCAACCCAAAGCTGTAGGCAAAGACATCGCAGCTACAGGCAATGGCTATGATCTGAGCTATGCCTTACGAAACAAATCGGGCAAGCTGACTTTGGCCGCTACTGCTTACGAGCCTATCAGCGGCCGGCAGATGGATGTATATACTACCGAACCCGGTTTGGTAGTTTATACCGGAAACCACTTTAATGAACATATAATCGGCCGCAACGGGCAGCGTTTTAACAAATGGGGCGCTTTATGCCTGGAAACACAGCATTATCCGGACTCGCCCAATCATGCCAATTTCCCAAATGTGATCTTGAGACCGGGCGAAACGTTTAAATCTGAAACCATCTATAAGTTTTCGACGAGATAATGAAAAACCTGTTCATGTTGATTTTTGGATCATGCGTGGCGTTTAACTGCACATTTGCTCAACACAAACAAAACCCATCAATCACTAAGATTTTATTTGGTGAGACGGAGGGCCAAAACATCTACCAATATACGTTGCAAAACAGCAATGGTATGCAGGTAAAGGTGATCAATTACGGCGCTACTATTACTGACATTATTACGCCCGACAAAAATGGCGAAATGGGTGACGTAGTATTGGGTTTCGACGCACTCAGGCAATATCTCAGTAAAGATAATGCCCGCATGGGTGCTATCCGCGGACGTGTAACCAATCGAATTGCCAATAACAGGTTTACTATCGATGGTAAAGAATATAATGTAGTCACCAGTAAAAATGGCGAGGTGCTTGGCTTAAACAAACGAATCTGGAACATAGAAGAGCTACCCGGCGATAAAGAAGTAGCTTTAAAAGTAACCTATCTAAGCAAAGATGGCGAAGAAGGATTCCCCGGAAATTTAGATCTAACGGTAATCTATACCTTAACAAACAAAAACGAGCTTAAAATAAATTATAAAGTAACTACCGATAAACCGACCCCTGTTGTACTCACCAGCCACTCCTATTTCAATCTTTCGGGTGGCAAAAACGATAAAATACTAAATACTCAACTACAGTTTTTTGCCCATCAGTATCTGGAGACAACTAACGGCGGCATCCCCACAGGTAATTTATTGGATGTTAAAGAAACGCCGTTCGACTTCACTAACGCAGAACAAATTGGCAAACGCATCGCGGATTTCAATAAAGGCGATGGTTATGACCTTACCTATGTTTTGCGTAACCAAACCGGTAAGTTGGCGTTAGCAGCAATTGCCTATGAGCCAACCAGTGGCAGGGTAATGAAAACTTATACCACCGAACCCGGTGTGGTTTTTTACACAGGCAATGGCTTTAACGATAAAATAAAGGGAAAAGGTGGTAAGCCATTTACCAAACACGGTGCCTTTTGTTTAGAAACCCAGCATTACCCCGACTCGCCCAATCAGCCTAAATTCGCGAACGTGATACTAAGACCCGGTGAAACATTTACATCAGAAACTATCTATCAATTTTCTGCACGTAAATAGTTGTACCAAATCACAAGGAGTTATAAAAACAGAAAAGTCCGACATGATATGTCAGACTTTTTAAATTATCACAGCAGCAATAACAATACTATCTTTCAATAAGGCAGTACGTTAAACTGATTGGGATCAAAAAATTATCGTTGAGTTTTCTCGCCGGCTAACGGAAGGCTTGATATGTAAAGAACAATGCCAATACCAAACACAATAAACCCACCATATGCTAATCCTGCAGAAGCGCTTATCCCACTTCCGGAATCAGCCGCGTTTAGTGCGTGGTCTGGCGTAAGAACAAACGAGCCAACTACTATTAAAATGCCAATTGTTGTAATTATAAGTCCTAAAGTCTTTTTCATGTCAGTTATACAAAACTATTATAGCGCAAATATATAAACTTTGCGTTTTAATTATATATCCTAAAACAATTCTTTTGTCTCGTAACTTT
>JAQBOP010000356.1 GCA_028287975.1 Mucilaginibacter sp.
ATAGCATCTTTGCCCCCTATATAAAAAATGAGCCTTACCTGGTTCTTAAAGGATTAAACGCAGCTACACAAAAGCATAATGATTAGATATACCAAGCTCTTTATAACATTTTTACTTGCAGTTATCGCATTTTCGGCCAGAGCGCAAACAACGGCAAATACAAGTTCGCCTTATTCGCAATACGGTTTGGGCAATCTTACCCCAATGATATTGCCACAAAACCAGGCAATGGGCGGCATTTCAACAGCAACCAACTCTATTAACAGGTATATGAGCATCAATCCTCAAAACCCTGCGTCGTATGCTGCAATAGGCTTTACCACAATTGATGCCGGCTTTTTAGATAACTCAAGCTCTTTAAGTCAGAGTGGTCAATCGTCTCAAAAAAACACAAATTTTAGTTTAACCCATATCACTTTTGCTATACCGGTTACTTCTTCTTCGGCATTGAGCTTTGGTTTATTGCCTTATAGCCAGGTTGGTTATAACTACACCAAAAAGCAAACCGGCTATGGTACAGGTTCGCCGATTGATAGCAATGCTGTAAATTACGTTTATAGTGGCGAAGGCGGCTTGTCTAAAGCTTATATAGGCTATGGATTTACCATTGCCCGTAATTTACTGCTTGGTTTTAACGTATCATACATATTTGGTAACTTAAAGCATACCCAGAATGTCGAAATGCCGGCGTATTATGGTACACTAAATACAAATGTTGAACGTAGTAATGCTATAGGTGGTTTAAGTTATGACTTTGGTGCGCAATATATAGTCGATCTGTCGGCAACAAGGCATATTGTTTTTGGCTATTCCGGTTCAGCCAGTTCGCAGATCAATTCAAAAAGCAGTTACATTATCAGTCAATATACTTATGACGGCAATGGAGCCAGAAATGTAGATTTAGATTCTGTAGTCAATCAGCAAAATCCAATTGGTAAAATAAAACTACCAAGTATTAATCACTTTGGTATATCTTACCAGCGCGATCTTAAATTTTTAATAGGTGCAGATTATTCAATGGGTAACTGGTCTAACCTTACTATTGACGGTGTTAACCAGGGGATGGCCAACAGCAAAACATTTAATATAGGCGGACAATACACACCAAATATTAACGCGCTGCACAACTACCTGGCAACTTTAGATTATCGCTTAGGTTTTATTGCAGACCAAACTTATTATAACGTACCTAATGCAAACGGCAGCGGCAATACAAACATTAAATCAAAATCAGTTACTTTGGGTTTGGGCATACCGCTTCGAGGTGGTCAAACCAGTTTTTACAAAGTAAACTTCGCCGCCGAAATTGGCCAGCGCGGCACTTTGGCTAATGGCCTTGTAAAAGAAAATTTTGTAAACTTTCGTTTAGGTTTTACACTTAATGATAAGTGGTTCCAGCGTTACAAATTTGATTAATTTAAGTTATGCATAGTCGGTTAAAACAGGTACCATCCTTATTTTTACCGGCATTGCTTTTTGGCATGCTGCTTTTAGGGTCATGCGAAAATGATTTGAATAAGATCAAAGAAATATCGGCAAAATATGTTAGTCAGCCCATTGATACCACCAAAGGTGTCGAAGTAATTTATAGCGACTCGGCCATTGTTAAAGGTAAAATGATAACTCCTTTAATGATCCACTACAGTTATAACGCGGCATTGCCTTATTATATCATGCCAAGGGGGGTTAAGGTTATTTCTTATGATATTAATGCCAAGGAAGACGGCACTATTGTTTCTGATTCTGCCGTATATCATGAAAATGAAAAACTGATTGAGTTTTATCATCATGTGGTTTATACCACTGCAAGAGGCGATACTTTTAAATCAGAGGAATTGATTTATGACCAGGCTGCCAAGACGATGCATTCAAGCAAACCTGTTCAGATTGTAACGGCAGATGGCAACATATCAAACGGAACGGATTTTACAAGTGACGATAAATTGCTATACCCCAAAATGAAAAATGCGACAGGTGTATTTAATGTTAGCGAAATGCCTAATAAGTAGCCCTTTTTCATGATAAAAAATTGTATGATAAAGTTTTACTAAAAATTGTATCTTGCGCCCTCTTTTTGAGACTTTAATTTAAATTAATATAAGAATAAGTATATGGCTGTAATGGGTTATCTGCGCGACCGGATGGGTAAAATTGTCGCAGGTGTTATAGGGCTCTCACTTGTTGCTTTTATTGCTACTGAAGCAATTAAGAGCGGAGGGTCTTTTTTTAAAGGTGATAACAATGAGTTGGGATCGGTAGGTGATGAGAAAATTTTGCTGGATGCGTTTAATGTAAATGTCGAGCAAAATACAGCGCAGTTCAGACAGCAATCCGGCCAGGGCAGGATCACGCCGCAAATTACCAGTTACATCCAGGAAAATACCTGGAACCAATTGGTAAGCCAGGCCATTTTGAAAAAAGAGGTTGATAAATTGGGCGTTACAGTTGGAGGCGATGAAACGCAGGAGATGACCACAGGTAATAATCCAAGCCCACAGGTTATACAGGCATTTAGTGACCCACAAACCGGCAGATTTGATCACAATGGCTTAATTAATGCCATTAATGCCATTAAGGGAATGAAAGATGATGATCCGCAAAAGATACGCTGGAGAGATTTCGTAATTAATCTTATTGACGCTAAAAAATCTGAAAAATACCTGACATTGGTGTCTAATGGCCTATATGTCAATTCGCTTGATGCTAAGGACAATTACGAAGGAAAAAACAAGCTGGCTAATTTTAAATACGCAGTATTGGAATATACTTCAATACCAAATGATAAAGTAACCCTTACAGATGCAGATTATAGCAACTATTATAATGCGCATAAAGGCGAATTTAAAAATCAGCAGGAGTTAAGGAGCATTAGCTACGTAAGCTTTAATGCCGCCCCTTCTGTAGCCGATTCTGCAGTTGTAAAGCAACAATTAAACAAATTGCTTCCTGATTTTAGTGCAAGCACTAATGATTCGCTTTTTGTGCAGATCAACTCAGAAACCAAAGCACCGATGACCTATCAGCATAAAGGTGAGCTTGATCCAAAAATTGACAGCATCATCTTTCAACAGTCTCCCGGATTTATTTATGGCCCGTACCTGTCAAATGGCAGTTACAAGCTTACAAAATTGGTTGAGGCACGTATGAGCCCTGACTCTGTTAAAGCAAGACATATTTTAATTACCCCTACAGAAAGTGGCGGTACCATGGCGAAAGCACTGGCACGGGCTGATTCACTTAAGAAATTAATTGAAACAGGTAAAGCTACATTTGCTTCATTGGCCCCTGTTTTTTCTATTGATAAAGCGTCAGGAAGCAAAGGTGGAGAACTGGGTACTTTTGGCCGCGGTGCGATGGTCCCTGCTTTTGAGAACGCAGTATTTAGCGGTAAAAAAGGCGAGATCAAAATTGTTACCTCACAGTTTGGGGTGCATTTAGTTGAGATCGAAGACCAAAAAGGATCATCAAAAGTGGTTAAAGTAGCTACAGTTGATAAGGTGTTATCTGCAAGCAGCAACACACAATCTGCAGCATATAGCAAAGCACAGGCGTTTTTAATTTCTTTAAACAAGGATAACTTTGACGCTGAAGCCAGAAAAGCAAATTTAAAGATCGAAGAAGGTAATGATATATCAGGCATTGCCTCAAGCCTTCCGGGCCTTACAGAGGCCCGCGACCTGGTAAGATGGGTATTCAAGTCGGATAAAAATGATGTTTCAGATCAGGTATTTACCGTTGGCGACCAATACGTTGTTGCCCGTGTAACCGAGATCAAACCTAAAGGCACCTTGTCGCTTGATATTGTTAAAAAGCAAATCGAGCCTGCTGTGCGTAATGAAGTAAAAGGCAAGATATTAAGCGATAAATTTATCGCGGCAGCAAGCGGCTCTTCATCTATCGAGCAAATTGCTCAAAAGGCAGGAACAAGGGTTTTACCATTACAAAACATTGTATTTGCTAACCCGGTTATCCCGGGCTCATCAGCAGAGTATAAAGCTGTAGGTACGGTATTTGGTTTGCCGGTTGGTAAGATATCAAAACCAATATTGGGTCAGCAAGGTGTATATGTAGTATCGGTGAACAATTTTATTACTCCGGCACCGCTTACAAACGCAATTAGGGAGAAAGAACAAATAGCACAGGCTTTGTTACAAAGAACCCAAACACAGGTGTTTCAGGCCCTGAATGATAAGGCTAATGTAAAAGATAACAGGGCTAAGCTGTTATAGATAATATTTAAAGTAATTTTGCATCCGGGATAACGTTATTAAATCGTTATCCCGGATTTTTTATTTAGCTGCAAAATGGAAATACAAGAAAATTTTGTGAACAAGGTGGCCCAAAGTGGTTTGGTCACTTTAGATCCGGCGGACTTTTATGCCCCCGGTGACCGGGTTGTTTATGACATTAAAGATAACTTATTCCAGGGATTGATATTACGCGAGAAGGACTTCAGAGAATTTGTGAAAGAGCATGACTGGACACAATACCAGGATAAAAACGTAGCTGTTACCTGTACTGCCGACGCGATAGTACCGGCATGGGCCTATTTATTGCTGGCTAACAGAATGGCTCCGTACGCCCGCGAAGTAGTTTTTGGCGACGTGGATGTGCTTGAAACCGTATTGTTTGTAAAAGAAATAGCCAAACTGGATGTAGAACAATATCGTGATCAACGTTTGGTAATAAAAGGCTGTGGTGACATTGATGTACCGGTATCTGCTTATGTCGAGCTGGGAAAAAAGCTTACGCCGGTAGTAAAAAGCTTAATGTTTGGCGAACCATGCTCGACCGTTCCTATTTATAAAAAAAGAGATTAATGGATTGCTTTTTGTAATAAGTATTAAATGAATAAATATTTTTTAACCGTAATACTTATTACAATATGCTTTAACGTCTCTTTAGGGCAAGAGTCCAAAGATGTTAACGAGCCTGTTTTTAAAACCGGCGAACAGTTAAGTTACAAGTTTAAATACGGTTTCTTTACTGGTGCCGAGGGTAATTTAAGGGTAGAGGATGGCGATAAAATTGACGGACACCCTACCTATCATATCATCGTCGACGGCAAAACCGCAGGTACCTTTGACGTTTTTTACAAGGTGCGTAACCGGTACGAAAGTTATGTGGACCGGACAACCTTATTACCATATTTGTATACCGAGAACAGGAAAGAAGGGAGCTGGAAGCATGCCGATAAAGTACAATTTGATCATCAAACAGGTAAAATAACCGCAACCAAAGGCACTTATCAATCAAAGGGCAAGGTATTCGATTTTGTGTCGGCCTACTACTTTGCAAGGGGGCTTGATATCTCAAAGATCCGCGTTGGCGATAAATTTGATATACCTTATTTTCTTGATGATGGTATTTATACCTTAAATATTACATACGTAGGCAAAGAAGTGGTAAATAGTGCTATCGGTAAATTTAATTGCCTTAAATTTAATCCCACAATTATAGCCGGCCGTATCTTTAAAAAAAATAGTAAACTATATTTGTGGATCACTGACGATAACAACCGTATACCGGTAAAAGCAAATGTGGGATTGATAGTAGGCAGTGTTACCATGGAGCTAACGGCTGCTAAAGGGCTTAAATATCCCCTTAATCCAATAAAATAAAATATAAGCCCCCTCTAAATCTTCCCCGGCAGGGGAAACTTTATTAGTTTTAAAAGTCCTCCCTACCGGGGAGGATTTAGGTGGGGCTCTTTTAAAATAAAAAGATAATGATAGAGGTTGGTAGTGTTTTAGTACATGAAGATGTAGTAAAAGAAAACTTTGTATGTAATTTAAATAAATGCAAGGGCGCGTGTTGCTTAGAAGGCGATAGCGGCGCCCCGTTAAATAACGACGAATTGCATATTTTGGATGAGATCTATCCGAAGGTAAAGCCATACATGACCGAAAAAGGTATCAAGACCATCGAGAAGGTTGGTACCTACGTGACTGATTTTGAAGGTGACTACACCACCCCATGTGTTGATGTAAATAAAGAATGTGCTTATGTGATCTGGGAAGGGGGCATAACCAAATGCGCTATCGAAAAAGCGTATGAAGAAGGGGCTGTCGACTGGAAAAAACCAATATCCTGCCACCTATATCCTATCCGCATTACCAAATACCCTGAATTTGACGTTTTAAATTACGACAGGTGGAGCATTTGCAGCCCGGCATGCAGTTTTGGCGATGAGCTTAAAGTACGTGTGCATGAGTTTTTAAAGGCCCCGTTGATAAGAAAATATGGCGAAGAATGGTACCGGGAACTTGAAGACGTTGTAGCCGGGATTTAACGGGTATTTTATCTTAATCGTGGTTTTTAAAGTAGTTTTTCAACCTAAAAGTGGGTGTCCGGTCAATTATTAGGTAATTTTTACAATTAATTTGGATAATATTGCAACTTGTTAAATTATAAATGAAGATAGCTTTAATTACAGGTATCACCGGTCAGGATGGCGCTTATCTTGCTGAGTTTTTATTGAAAAAAGGGTATGAGGTACATGGGGTTAAAAGAAGATCGTCTTTATTAAACACAGATCGTGTAGATCACCTATACCACGACCCGCATGAGCCTAATGTTAAATTTAAGCTGCATTATGGTGATTTAACCGATTCAACCAATTTAATCAGACTTGTTCAGGAAATTCAACCTGATGAAATATATAACCTCGGTGCAATGTCGCATGTACAGGTGAGTTTTGAAACACCCGAGTATACAGCTAATGCTGACGGTATTGGCACCCTGCGAATACTTGAAGCTGTAAGGTTACTGGGTTTAACAAAGAAAACGCGCGTTTACCAGGCATCAACATCTGAGTTATATGGTTTGGTACAGGCAGTACCGCAAAGCGAAACAACTCCGTTCTATCCCCGGTCTCCATATGCGGTAGCAAAACTTTACGGTTACTGGATAATTGTAAACTATCGCGAAGCTTATGGCATGTATGCTTGTAATGGTATATTATTTAATCATGAGAGCCCTATACGCGGCGAAACTTTTGTTACGCGTAAAATTACCCGGGCGGCGTCAAAGATCGCCCTGGGGCTGCAAAATTGCCTTTATATCGGCAATCTATCTGCGCGTCGTGACTGGGGCCACGCAAAAGATTATATAGAAGCCATGTGGTTAATGTTGCAGCAGGACACCGCCGAAGATTATGTAATTGCAACCGGTGTAACAACAACCGTAAGGGATTTTATAAAAATGGCGTTTGACGAGTTGGGCATAGAGATAGAGTTTAGTGGTAAGGATGAAAATGAACGCGGGGTAATTATTGATGTTGACAAACAAAAAGCGGAAGAATTGTGTTTAGATACCGAGTCATTAAAAATGGGACAAACTGTAGTTAAAGTTGATGCCAAATATTTCAGGCCTACAGAGGTCGACCTGTTAATAGGTGACCCTACAAAAGCACAAACACAATTAGGCTTGAAACCTAAATATGATTTACAAGCCCTGGTTAAGTACATGATGGAATCTGACCTGA
>JAQBOP010000382.1 GCA_028287975.1 Mucilaginibacter sp.
CAAGTGGCTTAGGTATAGACCGCAAAACCAATCGCTTATTCATTGCCTGCGCGGGATCAAAAACCATGGTGATTATGAACGCCGCTGACGGCAAAACAGTAGCAAAGTTTCCAATCGGCGATGCTGACGGATTAGTGTTTGATCCGGAAACAAAGATCGCTTATGCCTCTAACGGCGAAGGAAACATCACGGCGGTTAGAGAACTTACTGCCGATCGTTTTGAGTTTGTCGAAAATATAACTTCAGAACCCAGCGCCAGGACAATTGGCCTGGACCTGATCACGCACCATTTATTTCTTCCGGCCGCGCTTACAGAAGTCAATCCGGCAGGTGGAAGACCAAAGATAGTCCCCGGTTCTTTTCACGTAATTGAAATGGGCAAATAGCGTATTTAATACCCCTGATTGGACAATAATAGGCCTGCTTTTGCGGGTCTATTATTATTTTAAAGCGGCCTTAAAATAAATGGTAAACGCGTGAAAACCATTAATGTAATCATAACTTAAGCCCAAGCCATAATTTTCGCAGATTTGGTTAACAAGTGTCAACCCTAACCCGCTACCATCTGATTCCGGTGATTTTTGAAATCGCTGAAATATAGTCGTTGCATCCAGGGCTTCTGATCCGCCTGTGTTCTTCACAGTCAGCGCATTACTATCCAGTTGTATAACAACCATTCCACCCGGGCTATTATGTCTTATCGCGTTACTTAATATGTTATTTAATAAAATATCCAGCAACATTTTACTCATTACAACAGTAACGTCTGATAAATGGGTATCTAGGCTTAAAGCTTTATTAGCCGCCATTTCCTGAAACTCGTTGCAGGCGGTTTGCACCGCCTCTTTTAAATCTAACGGCTCCTGGTCATTAATCAATTTATTTTCGATTTTGGTGAGCAATAACATAACCTTGTTCAAACGGGTTAATTTGGACATAGTGCCATACATATCGCTGATGAGGGACCCTTGATCTTCATTTAAATTGCCGGTCTGGATAAAAGTATCCAGTTTTGAATTCATGACCGCTATCGGCGTCATCAGTTCATGCGCTGCGTTTTCAACAAAACTTTTTAGTTCCTGGTAATCCTGTTTGACTCTTGCAGACATGGCAGAAATTTCCTCATTCATGTCTTGAAATTCATCAATACCGGTAGTTAATGTTGTGATGCCATGTTTGTCGGTCAAATTGAACAATTTAATCTGCCGCAACATTTCGTAAAAAGGTTGCCAGAGATTGCGGATAACCAAGCGGTTAATAACCATCAGCACAACAATCAGTAAAACGATGATACCCAGCGTAATAATAAAGATCAGCCGGATCAGATCTTCAGTCTCTACCTTAGATTCAACGATCTTGATCTGGTAATTGACCCCGCTAACGGCTACCCAGCTTATCAGCCCGCGGCCGGATTCGAGATCGTGCTCTTTTTCATCCTGGTATTGTGTATTGACAAACAAACGTTGTACAGTATCGCTGCCGATGTCCTTGAATTCTATTTTAAGACTTTCGGATTTGAAGACCTGCGGCAATTGATGATTGGCTTTGACATAATCAAATATCTCCTGTTCTTCTACCTTTAAATCTTGATCTACCTGGTCTGTCAGGACATAACTTATAGTGAAGTAGTAAATAAAGCCCGTAATTATGATCACCAATACAGTAATTAGCAGGCTAATCCTGTTATACTTGTCAAGTAACTTCATTTGTCGCTGAATTTATAGCCCATGCCATAGGTAGATTGTATATAGTCCCTGCCGCCGGCGTCAATCAACTTTTTACGGATATTTTTAATATGAGAATAAATGAAGTCAAAATTATCTGCCATATCCATACCATCGCCCCAAATATGCTCGACCAGTGCATTCTTTGATACAACTTTCCCTTTATTAACGATGAAATATAAAAGCAGCGCATATTCCCGGCGGGTCAGTTTGACAGGCTGGTCACCTACGGCTATTGTCATGGCCTGCAGATCCATTTCAATTTCGTTATAAATTACCTTGTGATTGCCATCAAACGATTTGCGGCGCACAATAGCTACCACGCGGGCACGGAGTTCAGATAAATGAAAGGGTTTAGTCAGGTAATCGTCTGCACCCAGGTCCAAACCCGTTAAACGATCGTCCAGTGAGTTTCGGGCAGAAACAATCAGTACACCATCAGGGTGCCGGTTGTGCTTGAGGGACTGCAAGATGTCCAGTCCGTTACCATTTGGTAGCGTAATATCAAGAATGATACAATCGTACCGGTAAAGATTGATTTTTTGCAAAGCTGCGGGGTAATCACTCACCGTCTCGCATATGTTCCCGGCTTCTGTAAAGTAACCGCGAATGCTATCTCTTAGCCCCGCTTCGTCTTCAACAACAAGTAGTTTCAAGGTTTTTTAACCAAGCTAAGATTAAAAACTGAAGTAAATCTGTTTCGGCAAACCTACAGTTACCCGCAAACTTAAAAGCTGCCGGATAAAAATATCAGTATCATTAATTATCCAAATTTTCTCCAGCTTTTGCCCCATATAAATTCAGAATTGCACCATAAACTTGTTTAAAAAAAATAAGATCATGAAAAGAGCAGTTTTTTTAGCTGCAGGATGTTTCCTGTTCAGCGTTGCCGCAATGGCACAAAAAGTAAAAAGCAGTTTAGTACCGGCCCCGGTAACGGCAGCTTTAACAAGTAAATATCCAACGGCTACAAAAGTAACCTGGGAAAAAGAAAAAGGTAATTTTGAAGCCAACTGGGGTGGCAAATCAGGAGAAGATATGTCAGTAATGTTTAGCCCGGCAGGAACTTTTATCGAACAGGTAAAAGCCATCAAAGTAAGCGAGTTGCCGGCCGGTGTCGATAAATATGTTAAAGACAAATATAACGGCGCCAAAATTACAGAGGCAGGGAAAGTAACTGATGCCGCCGGAAAAACGATGTATGAAGCAGAGGTAAAAGGCAAGGATATGGTGTTTGATGAACAAGGCAATTTCCTTAAGATAGACTAATCTACAGCTCATTATGAATGACTGAGGGTAAGCTTACTTTTTAGCTACCTCAGTCATTCACTCTTTTCCATTCGACTGTTTATTGCTACAAGTCAAGATTCAGCGTTAATTTTATACCGTACCTGGAAACACCAGGATGGTCAAGATAATTGAACCGCTCAATGCCATCTACCCGCAACACTTTAAAGATATTACCGATACCCACGCCTGCTTCTGTGTAAGGAATTCTTCCCAGCGTATAAGTTCCGGTAGTGCCCGATGCCGGTGGCGGGAAATTGTACAGGCCACTGCTTAGCGCGGGGTTATTTTCTGCCCGCAAACCGCCGTAAAGGATTTTGAAGGAAAGGTACTCGCGCCATTTCAAATGTTTGATCAGCGGCAACTTATTCAGGAAAAAGCCGTTAAAGCTTTGGGTGACGTTCAGCCCGGCATAATGATCGCTGATAAATTCCAGGGTATGCATCTGGTTATAAGCGTTAGGTTCATAAACAATGGCCTGGTTGGCCTGGCTGATATTGAGAAGCGGATAAGGCACTTTACCCAGGACCAGGCCGCCCAACAGGGTCATATCCGCGTAGCCTAATTGCGAGAGGTAAAAGCGCTTTGTTATGGTACCAGTGAAAGAACTATAATTATTACTACTGTTCAGGATGCCTTTAAGCCCCTGGTCGGCGAGCAGGGTGAAAATTGGATATTTATATTGTATTGTGCTGCGGTCATTAGTGCCCTGGTAAATTTGCTCGTGCGGCGCGTAACGCAGTGATAAAGAAAATACGCTCGAAGTGATCTGATTTACCGGTGTCTGCCGTGCGTCGTTCAGCGTGTAGGTCAACGCACCTGCCGCCTGTTGAATGCGGTTATAAAATCCCGCGTCAAAAGAAAAATGACTATCAAATTCTTTTACATAATCCAGACCCATGTTACGGGTATAAAAATAGTACCTACTTGTGCCGGTCTGGAAAGAAGATGACAACGCGGTTTGGAAATTCCGGTTGCCGGTATTTTGGCCGGGCAGGCCGATATCATATTGCTCGCTGATCTTTAAATAATTATTGGGGTAACGATAATAGGGTGTTTGGTTAAAGGAGTAATAAGCGGTGGCATTATATTTCCACTGATGATCGAGCGTACCATCCGCCAGATATCCTTCCAAATAAACAGTTTTATTGAATTTTGGCGTGGTACGCCCGCCAACGCCAAGGCGTAAACCTTCTATGGTGCTGTAAGAAACCAGGTCGCCGGTATTGAACTGAAAGGGGCCAACGTCCGCAAAGCCGCCGCTAACAGTAGAAGCGAGCCAGGTCGCCCTTTTAAAGGACTTCATCTTTTCCAGCCGACCGACATGGTGATAATAGTCAGCTTCTTTTTTAGTCAGCGTATCTGGCCGCTGCCTGGTCCAATAAGCACTGTCCGTGTGGATATAATCGGGTAATGTCTGCTCACTTTTGCCCTGGTAAAATTCGAAGGACATGGGCTGATCAGTGAGATAATTGGAATAATAGATTACGCGTTCACCTTTTACTCCAAAACCTTTCTTTTTTAAAATGCCGAAATCAACTTTCGCGTCACTTTTGACCAGAAAGTAACGGCCTGAGGCTTGCTTTTGGAAATCAAGGCCGATCCTCAGACTGCGCAAAAAATTAATATTGATCTGGTTATTGACATTCAGTTCGCAGGCGGTTACTGCATAGGTGCCATTTAGCGACACCATTAAATGGCCCTCAAAAAGCAGATCGCCCTTATTGCGGGGCACAAAATTCAACTCTACCAGGGTGTCCTTGTCAGACTTAATGGTATCTGTAATGAAAAATTTATAAAAGTCGGGCGCGTGATCGGCTATCGGGCTTAATAGCTGGTTATTGACGATAAATATATTGTTCTCGTAAATATCTACCTTATCACCGTAAAGCCGGTTGATATAAATATTGACTGCGGCCGTGTCAATGAATTTAACAATATTGCTTTCCTTTTGCGCTTGTAGTATACTGATAGATTGAGCAGGTTCTTTGCGCAAATATTCCCGGTATCGTTTTTCGCTAAGATAAACCTCTGCAGATAATTTTCCATCAATGGTATCCAGCATAAAACGGTAAGGCTTAAATAGAAAGTTATTGATCAATGGGGGCGGTATATTAAATAGTGTCAGTCCCACACGTTCATACTGGTCATATTGCTGATACGTCCTGCTTTCAGCCCGGTTGGAATCTTTATGGGCTATAACCCGTTTGATAAGCTCAACTGCCGGATTATCCTTGTTGTGGTAGGGCTTGGCGCTTCGTGCGGAAATATCCACTTGCCGCAACTGGGTTTCCCTTTTTTTCATTTTAATGTATACCTCGTTTTTCGCATTGGGTGTGAGGGCTTGCGTCAGCGGTTCAAAGCCTACGGCCGAAACATGGATGCGTAAATGAGCCCCCTGAGCTGATAACGTAAACATGCCCAGGCTATCCGTACCTGTTCCGATATGGGTATCCACAAAAATAATGCTGACCATGGGCAGCGGCCGCCCGGTCTGGGCGTCAACGACCTTGCCGCTAACCGTTGTTTGCTGGGCAAAACAAGAAAAAGAAAACAGCAGGCAGGCCATAAAAAATAAGCGCGTCTTGCTAATTACTGAAAAATGGCTAACCAATACCGACAAATCAAAACTTAACGTAAATCTCAGGCCATAGCTTATGTTTAATTACGAAAATAGATTTGAATTCTGTGTTAAAATTGAATTGACCGGCACTGGTTGGCCGGTCAATTCAATTAACGGCTTGATCCACATAATGCCAGGAGCCTGTTGATTTATATTTCGGTGTATTCCGTACCTCATCCGCTCATGACGCAATATCGCCATACGGTGATCGCCCAATAAAGCTTTGATGGAGTTTTTGCTTATTATCGTTAAATGGCCCTCGGCAATGGTTGCCACGGTTTTATGGCCAGTTCCGCCCAAGATACCAGGATCAGCATTAACAACACACTCAAAATAAAAAAGCTGTTTTTCTTCATAGGCCTAAAGATAAGGGACGTCTATTAATTACAGGTTAATTTAAACCAGGCGTAGCACCAACTTTAATAGAATTTTGTTAAAGCGCTAAAGTGCCTTTTAAAATGAAATTGGCCTGCGAAAAGCTGGAGCCGGTATGTACCCAGTCTACACCCAAACCAAACGCGGACGGGATCTTGAAATTGGTTGATGGTACGACCTGTGCCAATAAATTCATAAAAAGCCCCAGGTGATAATCCCACTGGTTATTCGAATAGGAATTATAAACGGCGAAGGGGATCGGATTGAAGTGATTTACATAAAAAGGCATAGCTGCGGAGAACCGCAGGTTACTGATATTCGTTTTCAGAACACCATAGCGGCCCCGGAAATCCTTAAAGGCCACGACATTGGAGGTGACCGTCGCTTCCGAAATGTTTTGATAATTCAGCAGGTCATCATCGTTCCAGGTATGGTTATAAGCTGCGGTCAGGACGATAACCTTATGGCATAGGGCGTTTTGGCTGACCGGTAGGAACCAGTTAAAATAAGACTCCAAGCCATAGGAAGAGGGGTACCTGGTCTGTTCCAGGTTGGTCCCTGAATCATAGACGTCGAGGTTATCCAGTTTATAAGTGACATTAAATCCCCAGCTGTTAGCCCCATATCGGGTGTTCAGGCGATAAAAGATCGTATCGATGTAGCATTGTAAACCAAGTTTCATTTGGAACCCGGGCCGGAGTTTCTTAAAATCGAGGTAGTCCTGGCTACCTGAATTCAGCATTGCTACTGCAATGGAATAGCCGAAAAACTTATCTACCGTAGGGGTATGTGCGGCATCATCCAGCACATAATGATGCGCCGGACCGGTTTGAAACACCCTCGAAACCGTCAGGGGCTGCACGGTGGACAGTTGGATATTGACATTATCAGTTTTGGTATAGTAGGTGTAAATGCTCATGTTTTTACTATCCACGCCGTTATCCTGTGCAAGGACAATTACAGGGACAATGAATAAGAAGTAAGTGATCAAGAGGAGACGGTTCATGGTAAATAGTTTAAGGTGAGGCTAATATACCGATTCAGCGATAGGAATATACCGTATAAACACCCTTTTTTAATGGGACGCCGGAAATATTAAAAAGAGGTGAACCTTTTATGGCTGATTTGACTCAAAATTGAATAGAAAGGTATAAGGGCAAAAAGAACTATTATTTATATTACCGTTGCATTAAACATTCCAATATTTAATGTACCAGGTAAGCTGGTACATTAAATATTGGTGGGGTTGCTTCATGATCTAAGTTTTAGTACCGATCAAATTGAGCATATCAGCCTAACCAGCAGGGCAAATTTAAAGGATGCTACTTTATTCGGCGAGAAACAGGCAAAAATTAAAGAAACCCTGTTAAAGGAATTACAAACGAAAATGGACAGGCTGGAAGAACGTCTGGTTGATGAAGAGATCGAATTGGAAACGTATCGTAAGTATCATAAGAAATTTAGGATAGAAAAAGCGCTCCTACAGGAGGAAGTAAACGTCCTTCGTACTTCCTATGAAGGTAAAATGGAGCAACAATTAGGTATGTTGCCTCATTTGACTGATCTTAACGCTGTTTATGAAAAAACTACACTGAACCAAAAACATGCTTTTTTAAGAGGGGTGTTCAAACATGGTCTCGCGTATAGTGAGGGTGCATTTAGAACACCCTGGATCACTCCGGTGCTATGGCATAACTTGTTGAAGGTCAATAAAAAAGGATTGCTCTTTGTGGAGCAATCCTTTGCTGAAAATGAAGCAATCTCATTTGGTGCTCCCGACGAGATTCGAACTCATATCGATGGTACCGGAAACCATAATTCTATCCATTGAACTACGGGAGCATTGTTGCCGCAAATATATAAAATTGATTTAACGCTGCCAGTGGCTATGGTAAAAGAATATCGCGCCAGTTATTAGATTTTTATAATTGATTTTTAAAAAAAAGTGTATATCGTGTAACATTTAGCGCCTTGGGGCGAATAATTGGTAAACATCAATTGTATTAAATGCGCAGCGATCAACAAGAGACATTATTTCTGGACGTCATTGAACAGCATAAAGGGATCATTTATAAGATCGCTAAATCATTCAAAAAAGACGAAGAAGATAAAAACGACCTGGTGCAAGAAATTATCTTCCAGCTATGGCGGGCTTTCCCGGGTTTTGATGAACGCAGCAAGCTATCTACCTGGATGTACCGGGTCGCGTTAAATGTAGCCATCAGCTCGTATCGGAAAGAAAAGAACAAAAATCAGCTGATCGTTCCCTGGTCAGAAAACCTGATGGATTTTAGCACCGGTGAAGAGCCCGATGAGGCCAACCTGAATTTGCTGCAACAATTTATTAATGAATTAAAAGAGTTGGACAGGGCGCTGATGCTGCTATACCTTGAAGAAAAAAGCGGGAAGGAAATGGCTGAAATATTGGGATTGTCTGAAGCCAATATCCGCACCAAAACCAATCGTATTAAAGAACAATTGAAACAAAGATTTTCAACAATTAAAGACTAAAAAAATGGAAGAAGCAACAATTAAACAACTATGGCATGATTACGATCTGAAGCTTGAAAAAAACCTACAGCTTAATTATAAGATCATCCGGGAAATACAGACCCAAAAAGTAGAAGATCGGATCAGCTCGTTTCGCCGAAACCAGGTTTTTGGCGTAATTGGTGGTATAGCCTGGATATTGATCCTTGTTTTTTTAGTGGTAAATACCTTGCATAATATTTATTTCGTTATTTCTGTCGGGCTGATCGCTTTGTTTAACATTTTCGCGGTAGCTGCCTATATCAGGCACCTGGCTATATTAGACCAGGTGAATATTACCGATAGTGTTACTGCGGCGCAGAAAAAATTAGCGACCATACAAACTTCATTAAATAATGTGGGTAGGATATTAGTATTGCAGGCCCCGCTTTATTGCACTTTTTGGTATAACCAGGCTTTAGTGGACCATGGCGGAACAACGTTTTGGCTGATCAACCTCAGCATTGTTGCTTTTTTTGTAGTAAGTTCTGTTTATTTATTCAAGACGTTAACCTACAAAAACATTCACCGTAAATGGGTCAGAAAGTTTATTGAAAGTTTTGGAGGAAAGAAATTAAGTACGGCAATGGAGTTTTTGAACGACATTGAGGAATATCAAAAATGAGCGTAAGCGTTTTTTTGAATGACGCATCAAAGCTCATAGCGATGAACAAAACCTGAAAAATTTTGCCTACCGGTAGACATTAGGTGGTGGATCTTTGCGCTCACGGCATGTATAGCCCTGCTTATCGCTTTTATCACGGTAAGCCTTCAATCCATTAAAGCGGCTATGGCTAACCCGGTGGATAGTTTACGGTCGGGCGAGTAATTTAGAGAAATAGATACCAAATGGCTCTTTAAATGTCTCTTAAATGCCGGTGGCTGCGATTTGATGACGGGATATACATTTGCATTGTTATTTACGGCATTTTAATGACGATAATTGACGGCAATTGACGGGTTTATGATTAGTTTGAGGTTATGCACTGCTAAACTTTGGCGGCTAATAACATTATATCATTGTTATATCATACTTTATTTTTAAAATGTGGATGTTGTAAAAATTCACATAGTATTGCCGTTGATTAGTATTACAAAGTAAACTTTAAAAGAATGAACACGATACCTGAAATTGCCAATCGCTTAGCTTCATTATGCAATGAGCTTAAATTTGTTGAAGCTTATACCGAACTATATGCCGACGACGCAGTAAGCATTGACCCCAATTATAATAACGAGCCGCTTACCGGCCTTCACAATCTGATTGAGCGTGAAAAACAGTTTCTTGCCAATGTTGAGATCCATGACATTAACGTATCCGACCCAATTTTTGCCGAAAGCTACTTCAGCGTAATTTTAAGCATGAATTTTACAGTGAAAGGACAGGAAAGTAAGAATATTGAAGAGGTTTGCGTGTATAAAGTTGAGAATGGAAAGATTGTTAGTCAGCAGTTTTTTATAGGTTGATAGGGTGAAACAGACTATCACTGGTCGAAGTTTAGCTTCAGCGTAACTTCGTCCCAAAATAGGTTAAGCTTTCAGCTTAACTGCATGATGAACGATGTATTACAAGCGCAAGTAGAATGTTTGCTGCAAGGTAGGACGAAGTTACACTATCGTTAAACTTTGACCAGTGGAAATTGCGACCGCTTTTTCGTATCTTTGTTATTGCATAAGCGCCCCGCTCTTTGATCAATAGATTTGCATTTTTTTAATCAGGAAAAACAGATAAATAAGTAGTAGTAACCTACTAAGTTGTTTATTTTTAACTGTTTAAGTAAAACATTCACTACCGGAATAACCTGCAATACCCGAAAAACAAGTAAAATTACTACCGGCAAAAGCTCCGATGCCCGATAAACGGCATTTTTTACTACCGGCAACAAGCCTGATACCCGGAAAACGGTAAAAATTACTACCGGTAACCGCCATAATACCGGTAATAAATAATAATCCGGATCATTTAAAATGTTTTCGGCGCTCAATCGTCTACCACCTTATAATGAAGAAAAGAGTTCTCTACATAATACTGCTTTGGCTGTTTGCCGATGCTTATTTTTTTAATGCTGTTACTACCTTAACAGCTAATCCCATCTGGCACTGGGTTTATTGGTCTGCCGATATTTTAATAGCTACAGGTGTAATTACCATCATATTTGGCCGCAGGGGCAGCGAACCGCCAAGGGCCATTTCCTGGTTAATGGGGCTGATGTTATTATCTGCCGTACCCAAGATCCTGGGGATGCCGGTTTTACTGATCGAAGACATAACAAGGCTGTTCAGGGGTTTCCCGCCGCGCAGTGTTTGGGTAAGCGAATTGGCGTTGGCGGTAGCCGCCATCCCGTTTTTTGGCTTGCTGTTCGGGTTAACGCGCGGGCGCCATCATTACCAGGTACATAGGCATACGCTGTACTTCCCTGACCTGCCCGAAGCATTCGACGGGTTTACCTTGACCCAGCTATCAGATATCCACGCCGGCAGCTTCTCTGATGCCAAAGGGGTGAACAAGGGTATCGATATGGTAAATGCCCAGCATAGCAATTTGATATTGTTTACCGGGGATATGGTGAACAACAAGGCCTCAGAAATGACGCCGTGGATCTCTGACTTTGCCAGGCTTCAAGCGCCATACGGCAAATACTCGGTATTGGGTAACCACGATTATGGCGACTACGTGAAATGGGAAAGCGAAGCCGTTAAAGCAGACAACCTGGTCAGCTTAAAAGATGTGCACAAGCAAATTGGCTTCAGATTGTTGTTGGATGAAGCCATTAAAATTGAAAAGGACGGACAAACCATCACGCTGATAGGGGTAGAGAACTGGGGTAAGGGCGGTTTCCATAAATATGGCGACCTTGAAAAAGCTGTTGCCAAGGTAGACGACAGCCAGGTTAAGATCCTGATGTCGCACGACCCATCACACTGGGAAGCCAAAACGCTGAACCATTTAAAGCATATCCATTTAACCCTGGCGGGCCATACGCATGGTATGCAGTTTGGGATCGAGCTGTTTGGCTTTAAATGGAGCCCGGTTAAATATGTTTACAAGCAATGGGCCGGGCTGTATAAGCAAAAAGACAAGTACCTGTATGTAAACCGTGGCTTCGGTTTCATAGGACTTAAGGGCCGGGTAGGCATCTGGCCGGAAATAACGGTGATAACTTTGAAAAAGAGCCCCCTCTAAATCTCCCCCGGTAGGGGAGACTTTATGATTTAAAAGCCCTCCCTACCGGGGAGGGTTGGGAGGGGCTGGCTACACGTTAAACCTAAAGTGCATTACGTCGCCATCTTCAACCACGTAGGTCTTGCCTTCGATGCCTAACTTACCGGCTTCTTTTATAGCAGCTTCAGATCCGTTGTATTTCACAAAATCTTCGTATTTGATCACTTCGGCACGGATAAAGCCTTTTTCAAAATCGGTATGGATAACGCCCGCGGCTTGCGGCGCGGTAAAGCCAAGGGTAATGGTCCATGCACGTACTTCCTGCACACCGGCAGTGAAGTAGGTGGCCAGGTTAAGCAGTTTGTAAGCCGCTTTTATTAACTTGTTAACGCCCGATTCGGTAAGGCCCATATCGTTTAAAAACATCTCGCGTTCTTCAAATGATTCCAGCTCGGCTATCTCAGCCTCTATCTGAGCCGATATTACCAATACACCCGCGTTCTCGTCCTTTACGGCTTCTTTTACCTTATCAACATAAGCGTTGCCGGTGTTTACAGAGCCTTCGTCAACGTTACAAACATAGAGTACAGGTTTTGCGGTTAACAGCCATAGGTCGGCAATATATTCTTTATCTTCTTCGGCAACCGGCGCTGTGCGGGCTGATTTACCTTTAAGTAAATGTTCTTTGTAAATGGTTAATACGTCGAAGGTTTTCTTAGCCTCTTTGTCGCCGCCGGTCTTGGCCATTTTTTCAACCTTCTGGATCTTCTTTTCTATACTGTCAAGATCCTTTAGCTGCAGCTCGGTATCAATGATCTCTTTATCGCGGATCGGGTCAACGCTACCGTCAACATGGATAACATTATCATTATCAAAGCAACGCAATACGTGTAATATAGCGTTGGTGGCGCGTATATTACCTAAAAACTGGTTACCCAAACCTTCGCCTTTACTGGCGCCCTTTACGAGGCCCGCTATATCAACAATTTCAATTGTATTGGGTACGATAGATTTAGGGTTTACTATTTCCGTCAATTTCACCAGCCGCTCATCGGGCACGGTTATTACGCCCACATTCGGCTCGATAGTGCAAAACGGAAAGTTAGCCGCCTGCGCCTTGGCATTTGATAAGCAATTAAAAAGAGTTGATTTTCCCACATTCGGCAAACCCACTATACCACATTGTAAAGCCATATAAGCCCCCTCTAAATCTCCCCCGGTAGGGGAGACTTTTATTTTTTTAAGTAAATATTAAACAAACAAAATTTAAAGCCCTCCCTACCGGGGAGGGTTGGGAGGGGCTATAAAAGTTCGCAAAGATAACAGAAAATACTACCTTATAATTTGAAAAAATAAACGACTTTTGCAGCAAGTTATCAGAAATTAAAAAATATGTAAAGCGGATACCCATATGGAAGATATGGTTGAACAAATAGAATTGTTGCTTGAGCAAAAAGACGAACAACAACTCCAGGATTATCTTAACAACCTTAATATATCAGATGTTGAAGAACTGATAGATGAACTTCCGCAACATGGGCCATTGTTTATTGAAACACTTTCGCTTAATCGCGCAGTAAACGTTTTTCGCATATTGGATTTCCCTACCCAGGAGCGGATCATTAAGAAACTTCCGGGTAAAAAGATCGCCGAGATCATTAACGAGTTGCCGCCGGATGACCGTACCTCCTTTTTTAGCGAATTACATGGAGATGCGGTAAAAGCGCTGATCCTGCACCTTTCGCCCGCCGACCGCAAAGAGGCATTATCCTTATTAGGTTACGACGAATATAGCGTTGGCCGCTTAATGACCCCAGATTATATCGCGGTTAAAAAGAGTTGGGACGTTAACCGCGTACTGGACCACATCAGGCAGTTTGGCAAAAACTCTGAAACCATTGATGTAATTTATGTGCTGGGCGATAAAGGTGTCCTGCTGGATGATATCCGGATTCGTGAGATCTTATTGGTTGACCCTAATACCAAAATAAGCCAGTTGATGGATGGCCGGCTGATAGCCCTTAAAGCGACAGATCCGCAGGAGGAGGCTATTAATGTATTCAGAATGAATAACCGTACAGCATTGCCGGTTACTGATGATCAGGATGTTTTGCTGGGAATTGTTACTGTGGATGATATCCTTTGGATAGCAAATGAGGAGTATACCGAAGATATCCAAAAGATTGGTGGTACCGAGGCACTGGATGAACCTTATTTGGATATTAACCTGTTCAGGCTGGTCAGGAAACGAGTAGGTTGGCTGATCATACTTTTCCTGAGCGAGATGCTGACATCGACTGCAATGCAGTATTTTAATGATGAGATCGCGGTGGTTATCCAACTGACATTCTTTATACCGCTTATCATGTCCAGCGGGGGTAACAGTGGGTCGCAGGCATCAACCTTAATTATACAAGCAATGGCATTGGGCGAAGTTACTATATCCGACTGGTGGCGGGTTATGCGCCGTGAGATCCTTTCAGGCCTGATGCTGGGTGCTATATTGGGTTTAATTGGCTTTTTGCGCATAATTTTATGGAGTACATTTAGTAATATTTACGGCGCACATCCTTTATTAATAGCTTGCACTGTAGGTTTTTCATTGGTTGGTATTGTGCTATGGGGATCATTAGCGGGATCAATGCTGCCGATACTAATGAAACGGTTAAAACTGGACCCGGCAACTTCATCCGCTCCGTTTGTGGCTACCCTGGTTGACGTAACTGGCCTGATCATTTATTTCAGCATGGCACTTGTGGTAATGCATGATATTTTACACCCGGTTGTCAAACATGCAGCTTTGATACATCACCTGCTGCCGCAAAAATGATATTCCAATCTTGTTTAAATAGCTTTATAGTTTAAATAAACTTTACCTTTAAGGCAAAGTATTTAAATGCGGCTTCAATTATTACCCCTATTAGTTGGCTAAATTATTATCTTAGGCACACTAAAGCTACACAATGAGAAATAGTGACAAAACAGAACCTTTTATACTTATAACCAAACCTCAGGAAATAGTATTAACGGGTACTGCTTTACAAAACTTACAACAAACCGGCAGATGGGCCAGATTTTTAGGTATAACCGGTTTTATCAGTTCCGCTATTTTGTTTCTGTTCGGGATATTTTTTGTTAGTATAGTTAACCTGATCTATAAACACCCTACAACATACTACCGTATGCTTGATCTTTATGGTGTGAATGGCTATCGTTTCAGACGACCACCTTTTATTTACAGTGGTTTTATGATATTCCTGTATGGTGGCATTTCGATATTTACCTTCTTCATTTCATTTTATATATACCAATTTGGCAACGATGTAAAAATTGCTATTGCTAACAATAGCGTTCCGCAATTGAGTCTGGTATTTAGCAAGCTCAAAATATTTTTTAAGCGTACCGGCTTTATAGTAATATGCTTTATTGTAGCATCAATTATTATCGCAATTTACCTGGCAGTAAACATCTACATTATACGCAGCAACCCTGATTTTAACAAACCCGGATTGCAATAATAAAAGCAAGGCTCAATAAAAAAGACCTGCTAATCGGCAAGTCTTTTTCTTTTTAGGTTTATAATAAAGTTTGAGTTGGTTTCTACCTATAAATTTTCAAATGAAAAATCATCATCAGTTGTTGCTTTGGCGGCCTCAGGAGATTCGCTAAATTCATAACGTTTTTCAACGACTTCCTGGTTCTCCTTGATATAGTCAATAGTTCCGTTTAGCCCTTCAACAAATTTTTCGAAATCTTCTTTGTATAAAAATATTTTGTGTTTAATAAACACGCCATCTTCTAATCTCTTTTTGCTTTCTGTAATTGTAACGTAGTAGTCGTTTGATCGTGTTGCCTTTACATCAAAAAAATAAGTCCTTTTACCTGCTCTTACCTTCTTTGAAAAAACTTCTTCGCGCTCTCTGTTGTCAAAATCTCCCATACTTATTGTTGTTGTAGTTTAGTTTTATTAGGCATAAATATAAATAATTTTTCAAAGCACAAGTATTAAAACAAATATTATTGTCTTTTTTAAGCGATTAGGCGTAAAAATCGCTTATATTTTTCAGTTTTCGGATACTTCCTGCTCTTCAAGCAGTTGTTTTTCATATAATTCGAAATAAATACCCTTTTGCCGCATTAAATATTCGTGATCTCCCTGCTCTATAATTTCGCCGTTATCCATCACTAATATTTTATCTGCATTTTTTATGGTTGAGATCCGGTGGGCGATAATAATATTTGTTTTACCCTGCATAATATTACCCAGGTTTTGCAATATCTCCTCTTCGGTGCGGGTATCTACTGCCGACAGGCAATCATCAAATATTAATATCTGCGGATGCTTTACTATGGCCCGCGCTATCGATACCCGCTGCTTTTGCCCACCCGACAGGGTTATACCTCGTTCGCCAATTAATGTTTCAAATCCTTTTTCCAATTCGATGATATTATTATAAACCGCGGCGTCTTTAGCTGCTTGCTCAACTACCGGCATATTCAATACATCGGCGCTAAAGGCAATATTATTGGCAATGGTATCCGAAAAAAGGAAAACCTCCTGCGGTACAAAACCTATCTGCGCACGGTACCCTTCAAGGTTAAGGTGTTTAACAGGTTCTTTATCGATCAGAATTTCGCCGCCTGTGGTATCATACATCCGCAATAATAAGTTGGCGATGGTTGATTTGCCTGAACCGGTGCGCCCTATAATAGCCACCATTTCGCCGGGATGTGCCGTAAATGTCACATTCTTTAAAGCCTGTATGCCTGTATCAGGATAAATAAAGGATACATCATTAAACTCGATCAGTCCGTTGATCGAGCGTTTAGGTACATCGGGCGATATGATCTCAGGTTTCTGATCAAGGAACTCATTGATCCGCTTTTGCGATGCTGCCGCACGCTGAATTATTGAAGTGACCCATCCCAGCGCCATTACCGGGAAGGTAAGCTGACTAATATATACCAGGAACTCTGCAATATTTCCGGGGGTAATGTTACCTTTCATTACCTCAACACCGCCAATGTATATGATGATAATATTGCTAAGACCTATTAATAACAGCATAATAGGGAAGAAAACAGCCTGCACTTTTGCAAGCGCCATTGAATGCGTTTTGTAATCGTCGCTTTCTAAAGCAAACTTTTCGCGCACAGAGCTTTCGCGCACATACGATTTCATGATCCGGATTCCCGAAAAATTTTCCTGTACAAAACTGGATAAGGAGGATAACCGTTCCTGGATCTTCTCGCTGCGGAAATTGATGATATTATTTACATAATAAATGATAACGGCCAGTATAGGCATAGGTAGTATCGAAAATATAGCCAATCGTACGTTCACTGTTATCATGGCATAAATAACAACCACAAAAAGCACAATGGTATTAATGGCGTACATAATGCCAGGCCCCAGGTACATGCGCACACGGCTAACGTCTTCGGTTACGCGGTTCATCAGATCGCCGGTGTTGTGGCGGCGGTAAAAAGCGAGTGATAGATCCTGGTAATGACTATAGATCTCATTCTTAAGGTCATATTCTATATGGCGTGACATCAGGATGATAGTTTGCCGCGTAAAGAACAAAAACAATCCTCTCATCAGGTACAATACCAAAATTAACGTGCCAAATAACAAAAGGCTGTAACCAAAAATATCATAAACAACATTTTGCCGGTTAAAACCTGTAAAAAGATTATAAACACCTATATTTTCTATCACCAGATCAAGTGCTACACGTACAACCTGTGCAGGTAACACAATGAAAATGTTGGATATGATAACAAACAACACCCCGGGAATTAGGTGCCATTTATATTTGACGAAGAATTTATTTAGATAAGCGAGATCTTTCATTAAAAATTATTCCGGAGATCCGGGGTGTCCGTAAGCAAAAATACGGTAAAATGGCTTAGATTTTTAAGGAAAGTTAGTTTTATCGACAGGTTCTGAAAAATGTTAGTTCCTCTCCATTCCTCATTAAATTATCTCCCTGTTTAAAGCCGGCTTTCTCTAATACCCGTTGCGAGCCCTTATTATTCAATGTAGTAACCGCTACAATTTCAGGCGTTGTGGTATCAGCAAATCCATGAGCCACAACCGCAATAACCATTTCTGTAGCTATTCCCCGGCCCCAGTATTTTTGTTCAAGACTGTAGCCTAATTCTAATATACCTGCTTTATCATCAAAAGGGCGTAACAGGCAACTGCCTATAAAGTCATCGGTGTTTCTATCGAATATCCCCCAGATCCCTGTCTTTTTGGTAACAGGATATTGGCTCAATGCATTATTAAAAATGATTATGCGCTCTTCTTTGCTGCGTTTAGGTATATGCAAAGTAACCTGTTCGTCGATAAAGTGATTCAGGTAAGTTTCCAGCTCTTCTGTTAAAAATTCACGGATAGTTACCCGCGGCGTTTGCGCTATTAGGCTCATCGGTCAAATATAGGCCAATTTTGCCTGTCAAAGCAGTGGGTTTTATACACGTCATTTCATTTACCCATTAAAAAACCTTTGTTGCAAATAAAAAATACCTACTTTTGTTGCGCCTTAAAACACTACATGTCCACAGCAAAACTCACCGATTCGATATTTAGCCAGCTGGAAGATAGCGGGCATAATAAAGTTGTTTATTGTAGTGACCCCGATACCGGCTTAAAAGCAATCATAGCGATTCATAATACTATACTTGGCCCTGCATTGGGCGGTGTACGTATGTGGACCTATAAGACCGAGCATGAAGCGTTGGCCGATGTTTTACGTTTATCGCGGAGCATGACCTACAAAGCGGCT
>JAQBOP010000003.1 GCA_028287975.1 Mucilaginibacter sp.
GCAAACTGATCCATAATGCCGCAATTTAAACCCATAAAGTTATTCTCGACTGATTTAGCGATCTTAACCAGGTCCAGCTTACTATAACCCGCGTTGAACAGCTCATTTAGCGCGAAACTTGTAACCACCTCTATAGAAGCAGATGATGACAAACCTGCACCGATAGGTATATCGCCAAAAAATAACATATCCAAGCCGGTTATCTGGTGGCCGTCTTTTGTAAAATGTTCAATCACCCCCAACGGAAAATTAAACCAGCCGTCACCGTCTTTTGTATAGCTGCTTTGAACGGCAACTTCAGGGTTCTCATCAAAATTTAAGCTTCTGAAACGAAAAATATTGTCATCATTAGCGCTTATTAACAGGTAAGTGCCAAAAGTAATAGCACAAGGCATAACCAGGCCGCCATTGTAGTCGATATGCTCGCCGATCAGGTTTACCCGTCCCGGCGAAAAATAAGCGTGTTGTGCTTCCTTGTTGTATATCTCGTTAAATTTTTGTGGCAATTGGTGTTTCATTTTCAGGCTTTTTTATTGATTTGACAAATATTGTAAATATTACACTATTAGTATTAATATTTAAGCTAATATTTGCTAAAAAAATAAACAGAATATAAAACGGCTTGTTGAGTTAAATAAATAAAAAACTTAGATCATGAACCAATATTTAGTAACCGGATATGACTACACCGACGAAGGCGCATTTGAAAGACGAATGAATGTAAGGCCACATCATATAGACAACCTGAAAGTTTTAAAAGAAAATGGCAACTATTTAATGGGTGGTGCTATGATGGACGATCAGGGAAAAATGATCGGGTCAACCATGATCATGCAATTTGAAACCGAAGAAGAACTTGAAGCCTGGAAACAAGGCGAACCCTATATTACCCAAAAAATATGGGAATCGGTTGATATTAAGCCTTTTAAGGTAGCTGCTGTATAAGCTTTAAACGGCATTGATAAGTCGCGTTAATAATACTCATATTCGTTTTTTCTATCGACGACATATTTACCATTTAATAAGACGCTTATTATTAAAGGATTATCATATTTGTCTAATGTTTCGTATTTGTAGGTGCTGGTTATATTATACTTGCGGTTGCCAGGTGAAAAATTATCATACATTTTGCCAGAATCAACAACCGTGTAGCCATATTTTTCATATTTAAATGTCCGACGATTTTGTCGAACCCCGTCTTTAATTTCTATCTCGTCAATTATCCTGTCCTGGCTATCATGGATCTCAATTGACCGGTTTTGTACCACTCTCTTTTTGTTAAACCAAGTTCTATTAATGACAGTTTTATCGGCATTATATTTTATAACCAATATACTGGCATCACCATTGTTGAAAATCGTATCTGCCCCATTTTTTTTATCTATTATCTTAAATATCGGAGCATTTTTTTTGTTTAAATCCTTTACCACCAGGTTGTTTTGCTGGTTGTAGCTATAGCTATAATTACTACTGCCACTTTTTAGCTCCCTGCCCTCCTTATCATAAGTAAAAAAGATCGTATCCTGTGGTTTATCTGATCGGCCTGCCAAAAAGAACCACGTTGCCCGGCCAGCTGTATCAAACCGAAATACATTGCGTGCTATCCAATGTTCAGTGTTGTTAGGTGATATGTTTTGTTCCGGATTAAATCCGTAGGTGATTACCAACTTAATTTTTGCTTTCGATTTTACCGGCCATTGTGCAAACAGGCCGATGGGCAGAAATAACAATATGATCAGCATCACTCTCATAGCGACAGATAGGTTTTGGTTATATCAAATATATAAAAAAAGGATGCTGCAAACGCAACATCCTTTTTAACAATCAGTAATCATCGGTTAATTATGCAGGCGATATGCTATTCAACTCCTCAATATCCTCCGCAGTCAACTCAATCTGCGTTGTTTTCATGTTTTCTTCCAGGTGATCAACACTTGAGGTGCCCGGAATCAGCAAAATATTATCTGCATGATTTAACAACCAGCTTAAGGCGACCTGGTGAACGGTAGCGCCGTGTTTATCGGCAATGGTTTTTAGTTTATCCTGGGCGGCAACATTGCCGGCATTAAGCGGGAACCATGGTATAAAGGCGATATTTTGCTCTTTGCAATAATTCAGCACAGCTTCCCATTTACGGTTATCAACACTGTACATATTTTGTACCGATACTACATTAAAGTAGTTCTGCGCGTCTTTAATGTCCTCGACACTTACTTCTGATAAGCCGATGTGTTTAACTTTTCCGCTTTGCTGTGCTTCCTGTAAAAACTCAAAGCTTAGCTCTGCCGGTACTTTGGGGTCGATACGGTGCAGTTGGTAAAGATCAATTTGCTCAAGTTTCAAGCGCTTTAAACTGCCGTCCAATGCTTCCCTTAAATGATCAGGGTGCGAATTAACCGGCCATTGGTCAGGCCCGGTACGTTCCAGACCGCCCTTCGTCGCAATCACCAACCCGGCAGGGTAGGGATGAAGCGCCTCGGCGATCAGTTCTTCGGATACGAACGGGCCATAACTATCAGCCGTATCTATAAAGTTAACGCCCAGTTCAACGGCACGTTTTAATACACGGATAGATTCATCATGATCTTTCGGCGGGCCCCAAATGCCTTTGCCTGTAATACGCATGGCGCCGTAACCTAACCGGTTTACAGTAATATCGCCCCCTATAGTGAATGTTTGATTGTAAGAAATAATTGAATTGGCCATAATAATACATGTTTTAATGTAATAACTAAAACACTAAAATTAGGCGGATTGTTCTTCGGAATCATCTGCCGAAGGTAATTTTATTTAATACAAAAGGCTATATTATCTTAATTATCTTACGGTATACTTATAAACCGTGCGGCCTACATTGCCCTTATCATCAATACCCTCAATAATAGCTTTATAGCTGCCTGTACCATCAGCATTAAAGAAATTAAATGTGGCGGCTCCATTTTTATTAGTTATCACTTTAGGGTTCCAGTATATCGTAGTCCTCAGATCGCCACCTAACGCGCCGGTTTTAGTAGCATCATATTTAGGCGAATAAAATTCCCTGGTCAGATAATATCCTTTAGGGTTAAACTTAACCGCGCTGTACTGTGGCGTCGTTAATTCTTTAAGCAACTCTTTGTCCAAAGGCTTTTTTTCGACCTTTTTACTGCTTATTACTATAACACCGTCGGTATTGTTCATCCTGTTTATGCCGCTCAAACCATCACTGTTATATACTTCAATCTGATCGATAGTTTTTGGGTCAACACCGCCAAGCCTGGTAAGGTCTACAACTGCACCGTCATAGTATATGGAAACTTCAACCTTTTTACCTGAATTGTAATTCCGGGTTAAATACAATAGGTCATTGTCATAAGTAATACCAGGGAGCGAATTCTTTATACAATCGTAAAGACTGGCACAAGCGGTAAAGCGATCTCCATCTATAACATGGTCCGGAATGCTACTTAATCCTGTCAAAAATGGGTAATCTTTGTGACTGGCTTTTTTTGGTGGCCGCACATCTTTTACCACAACTTCTTTAATTACATGCGAATTAAGTTCTTGCTTCTTATCGTTTTGCAGGTATGAATTTAGCGCCGTATCAATGTTAGCTATTTCGTCGGGGGCAGCAACATTAGGGGTAATAGCCTGTGGTGTCGTATTATTAAGAATGATCATTAAGTTATTAGCATTAAAATTACCTTTGGCATTAATGACACCCTTTACAGAGTCGGGAAAGAATAATTTAGAGATCCTGAATTCGCCATCTTTATTGGTATTAACCGTTGCAGATATGCGCATATCCTTGATATAAAAGTTAACAATACCATTTGAAACAGGCATACCCGAACCGGTACGTAATGACCCTGTAACCTCAAGCCCATCTTCCGGCCCAAACTTGAATGTGGGCAGTTTATTTTCCAAAATATCTTTGTAAATAACCCTTCTGTAACCTTGTGTAAGCATTAAAATATCAAGATCGGCAGCAGTTTTTTCGTTAATCTTATTAAAGTAATAATTAGGCTTTTCAATATAACCTTTCAGATCAGAGGTCAACAGTATATTTGTTAAAATAGTAGTTTCTGCATTTTCATTAAAAGGAACCTTGGTTTCGTCTAACACCGTGACAGACATATTGGCCAAAGCAGGCTGATTATCGGGTGTTTTTGCGTTAACGTTAAAAACTACCTGATCCCTGGCGGTGTAAGTTGTCTTAGGGGTGCTTAAACTGATCTTTAACTGATCATTACGCTGAATAAAAACAAGACGCTCGGCAAGAGCAAGACCTGTTGAAGAAAAAACAGTAAATTGAACTACTCCCGAGGGAAACTTAGCTTTTGGTACGGAAGCAGCGTATGCTTTGGATGTAAGTGCTGTTTGGCCCGCATAGCAAACTATCTGGCCGGACTGGCCAATGACGGCGATCTGTTTATTTTGATTAGCCGCAAAAAAAGCATCGCTGGCAGTGAAAGTAATTTGCAGGTTGTCTGCATTGGTATTGTTTATTGCTAAGGTCATGCCGTTATCTTTAGCAACCGGCAGGTCATAGCTGCTTTGCGATCCATCGACAAACGTTAAATTAGCTTTATAGGTTTTACCTGCAGCAGGTGTAAGTTCAAATATGCCCATACCTAAGTGTTGTGTGGTAATGGTTGCCACGGTGGTGCCACTATTATCTACGATTACTCCTTTAGTTTCGGCACCCAACCCGTTTGGATTAACAGCCTTAAAGGCCACCCTGGATTTTATGCCATTAAGCAGATCGCCACCTTCCGGGAAAAACTGTACATCTATTGGTGAGGCAACATTTTTTAAAGTATATGAATTTGTAATGGTATTGTTGTTAATATCTATACCTGCATATAACCTTGCGGTATTCAGCTCGGAGGTTTTATTTGTGGTAAAACTAATTTCTATATTTCCTTTTGCATCCGTTGTTCCCTTGCCTTTACCAAGTGTTTCGTCGTCGCCGGTTTGCGCGCGCCAGCTTACTTTTCGGGCTGCATAGTCGCGGCCATCAACAGTATAATAATGTATTATTGCACTTACTTTTGCTGTGCCGCCTTTAGTTTGTCCGGATAGAGAAATGGTGCTGAATACATTTTTATCTACAATAGTTCCAACAGATACGGTTTTGTTGAAGAAATAATCCGGGTCAAAGTTGCGCATCCAGTTGGTGTAGGCCCTTATGTGGTAATTGCCTTCATTATAATTTTCCTTTAACAACTTAATATCGCCATAGGCCATACTGGCCGTAACCGGCAATTTAAGACGCTGTACAACAGAGTCTTTGCTTGTTAATATATCCACATACACCACCTTGCTTATTGGCGAGGGTAAATGCTTGTTTTTGATCATATCATCATTAGCTGTAATATCTGCCGTTAAATATGCTTTAAACCAAATAGTATCGCCAACTGCATAGTACGGCTTATCTAAGTGCAGGTAAACTTTCTCAAAGGGATAGTCGCTACTATATTTTATGGTTTTGGTAGCAATTGTTTTTACGCTAACAGTGTCATTTTGTGAAAATGCCGACAAACAAACTGCGAGTAATAAAAATAGTAAAACAGTAAATTTTCCTAATCTCATTGGTATGGTGTAAGGTATTTAAAAAGATGGCTAAATATATCTATTTATGCAATAGTATAGGTAAGCATGTCATACTTTAACATTTTTTTACATTTTGTAGTATAAACGCCTATAATTAAACTTGAACAAAGGCAAATAAACGCTGTTGTTCAGTTAAGCGCAAATTTATATGGGTATTGAAATAGAAAGAAAGTTTTTGGTAGATCATGAACAGTGGGATAAAATAAATAAGCCTGTTGGTAATAAGCTACTGCAAGGGTATATTGTAGATGATGATAACAAAACCATAAGGTTGCGTATATCAGACAGTCAAGCCTGGCTTACCTTTAAAAGCGGAACAGCGCACATCAGCCGTACCGAACACGAATATGAGGTCCCCGTTAATGAAGCAATAGAACTGTTTGAAAGATTTGTTAAAACCCGGCTTGAAAAAACCAGGTACTGTATAACCTATAAAAGCAAACTATGGGAGATGGATGTTTTTGAGGGTGATAATGCCGGGCTGATCATAGCTGAAATTGAACTGGATAGTGAAGATGAACAATTTGAGCTGCCGCCATGGATTGGTAGTGAGGTTACCGGGCAGGATCAATATTATAATTCAAGCTTGTCGCACCGGCCCTTTAAAACGTGGTAAATAAATAAGGCAGGAATCTTTTCAGAAACCTGCCTTATTTATATGCATTGGCATTTCTGCCTGTAATGCTATTTACCAGCCACTGCCTTTTTTTGCAGCACCGCTAGAGATATGACCTTCGGCCGTAGCCTTGCTCATAATTGCAGCCATTTTATTGCCTGCGCTGTCTTTACCTGTAGCAATATATCTACCTGATTTAACATCAATAACAGGATCGATCATTGGTACATTCTTAGTTTTTGTTTTTACTGAATAGGCGGTAATGCCGCCACTTGTAGGTGTTGCCATGATAAGTTTTTAATTGTTTAAATAAGTTAACCCTTGTTAGGTGTGAATTGTTTTCACAAACATAGTTTATTGTTGGTAAGTAGTATATAATTATGGATATTTTTATCATATTAAATGTGGATAAATAGGCGCTTTTATAGCTATTTTGTTGATTTGTGGAAAACTTGTTGCTTTTATAATTAAATAGCTTGCCTTTTAAGCACCCAAAATCTACTTAAAAGATAGATATGAAAAAGCCCGGGGTAAAAGGTTATTTTTACCCTGGCATAGAAATTATTATTAAAAATTTATGAAGACAAGAGACACCAGCATTTTATACCTGCTATTGGGTATATACGCATTAATGATAAACTGGTATTATAACCACTCTATAATAATGCTGATACTTTGCTATATTTTTTGGCCGATATATTTACTGTATGAGTTACTAACCGGCGGCCTGTCGCACGGCATGTGGAAGCATATCCCGTTAAGTTATTTTAATTAAATATAGTCTGAATCACAGATTAAGCAGATTGAATAGATTTAAATGATCTCTATATCATACATCTGCGAAATCAAAAAAATCAGTTAAAAATCTGTGATCAATTTTTCTCTACCACAACCGCGGTACCATACGCCAATACCTCGGTAATGCCCTGCATGATCTCATTAGCGTCATAACGCATATTGATGATCGCATTGGCACCAATGGCCTGCGCGTGCTGTATTAAAAGTTGGTAAGCTTCTTCGCGCGCGTTTTCACAAAGCTCGACATAAATAGAAAGCCGGCCGCCAAACAGCGACTGAAAGCCGCCGGCTATATTACCGCCAATGCTGCGGCTGCGAACAGTGATACCGCGCACAACACCTAAATGTTTTACAATGCGGTAACCTTCTAAATTAATACTGGTGGTTATAAGTGAATGATCCATAAGTTGATATATTAAAGTTTATATCAAATATAGCACATTCGGCAAACTTGTATTATTTGTATTTGCACAGATATGAACTCTGCCCGTTGGTTTTTACCTTAAATGAAGCATTGGCAGGCACCTCGAACGACTGGCCGTTTGTAAAGCTTTTCCAATCCTGCTCGCCGGGTAACAGGGCTACAAGCTCGCCTTCAATAACTATCATGGTTTCGTGGGTCGAGGTGCCAAATTCGTACTCACCGCTTTCAATAACACCAATAGTTGATTTGCCGTCGGCAGCTGTATAGGCCAGTGATTTTACCGCGCCATCAAAATATTCATTTACGTTTATCATTGTTTTTTATTTGTGGCCGAAGATGGGGTTTTTAGCCGATAGTCCAAAGTCTTAAGTCGATAGATCTTCGTCATTCAACTACTATAAACTTCAGACTTAGAACTACTTTATAGCGCCAAATGCCGCGAAATAAGAGTTTTTATGCAAGATCTCCACATCGGTAAAGCCAACCCGTTTTAACAGGTCCATTTGATAATTTACTGAGCGTGGTGTATCCTCATGGGCTACATAATCCAATACTTTTTGGCGATATTCCTGTCCGCCAAGCGTATCCAGGTAATCGCTGTAACGTTGGTGAAATAGCCTGTTTAACGGCTCTGCATCGTGTGCTATCAAGTCCGAGATCCAGATACTGCCGCCGGGTTTTAAAGCTTTGTATAATTTGCTGAAAACGTTCTCCCAATCCGCATCATCGCGCAAGTGGTGAAAAGTAGCCGCGGCCAATACAATATCAAAATGATCGCCAGGTAAGTTAAGATTACGCATATCATCCTGGATAATGGTAACATCGCCGGTTGTTTGGGCAGATACCCGTTCTTTAGCGCGTTCAAGCATTGGTAAACTCAAA
>JAQBOP010000007.1 GCA_028287975.1 Mucilaginibacter sp.
CTAACCCCGCAGCACATGCCGCTGGCATTGTTTGATAAGATACCGCCCATCATGGCGGCATTAATGCTTGCCGGGTCCGGGCCTATCTTTTTCTGGTATTTTTTTAGGTATGTATTTACATTAGCACCGATAGCGCCTGGCCTTACCCTTACAGTATCGCCATCATTCTCTACAATTATTTTGCCCCAATGTTGGCTCAGATCAACCAGGATGCCATCTGTAATGGATTGTCCCGACAAACTGGTGCCGGCAGTCCGGAATACAATAGGGATCTGATGCTGCTTTGAAAAAGTAAACAGGTTTACAACTTCATCTTCAGATTTTGGCAATACCACAGCCTGGGGGCGCAGGTAATAAAAGCCCGCGTCGGATGCAGACGCGACTAGATCGATCAGCTCTGTTTTTATCCGTTCGGCAGGTAAAATGGCCTCCAGTAATTTGCCAATTCTTGAATCCAATTTTTTAATATTATTATAGGTTAGATGGTTTCGCGATAACCAAATTGGTCTGCTAATTTAAGACATTCTACCGACGGAAGTACACCATCAGAGGATGTCGATTCAAATAAACTTGAGGCTGCGGCGCCTACGCCCAACTCAAGGCAATCTTTCATATCCTGATCATTATGGACACCTATCAATACCCCTGCGGCAAAGGCATCACCCGCGCCCGATGCTCCCGCAACCCTGGTTGCAGGGATCTGGATGCTAGGCTGGTAATGCGAGTCGCCTGATTTGCTGATAGCTATTACACCTTCAGGAAAATGAAGGATCACCCATTTATTTACACCCATATCCAGCAACCTTAAAGCCGCGTCATAGCAGCTTTTTAAAATAATACTGCCGCCCGGCCCTATGGTTTTTACCCCGGTTATCATGCCGGCCTCATACTCGTTAACAAATAAATAATCGATATAGGGCAATGAAGATGGTATCACATCCTTAAACCGATCAGACCGTTCACTAACAATGTCAACCGATGTGATCAAACCATGCACTTTGGCATTTTTTAAAACCTTTGACGCGCGGCTGGTACCATCGGCTTCAATCAGATCCAGTTGGTCAAGCAGCAATAAATAACCGAGGTGAAAAATTTTATCCCGGGATAAAGAGAAATCAAAATCGTCAATATCCAGCAGTGCATTGGCTCCGCGCTGATGAAAAAAGGTACGTTTACCCGTACCCATAACGCTCATTACATCAGTGTATGAAGTATGGGCTTTATTAGTTTTGCGGATCTGGGTAGTATTTATTCCCAGGCCTTTACAATGACTGATGATCAGATTGCCGCGATCATCGTCGCCCACTAAACCGACACCGCTTAGCGGAAAATTGGCCTGTAGTTTCCATAGGTCCATGATAACATTATAAGCCGAGCCGCCATTGCAGCTGCTTTCGGACAAGATGTTTACCAGCTTTTCTTCCTCGGGGAAAACATCGATCAGCTTTACATAGTCAACTATCCAGTTACCGCCAACTAAAATGCCGTTTTTCATTGCTTATTTGTCGCTTAGTAATTTTACTAAAGGTGTTTCATCCTCCACGATCTCGGCATAGCGCCCGATATTTTTATCAGCAAAAAAATTATCATTCAGGTCGTCATTAGCGGTTGATACCTCGCCGATGATACATTCGTCAGACGCGGGGTAAAACTCATGCCAAATGCCCGGCACGATCGTGATCCGTTCGCCGGCTTTCAAATTGACTATATCGCCTGATTGAATGGTTTGAAAATGTCCGTTCACTTTCATTTGGAAAGACTCATCAGTTTCGCCATCAGCGGGATTTTGCGCCCAAAGGCGGATCACCAACTCGCCGGTGCGGCAAATAATATCTTCTTTCTTTTTTTTATGAGTGTGCGCCGGCGTTGTTTGCCCTTTGGCGGCATACATTAGCTTTTCACAATACTCCGCTTCTTCGGCCAGGTTGATCAATATCAGGCCAAATTTTGAAAACTCGCCTAACCCGAAATCGGTTACATCCCATTTGGGTTTAGGGGGCATTGCCCATCCGTTATTAATAAAAAACAAGCCCGATATTAATATGGCCTGGTTTATTTCTGATCGTTTCATGCCGGTTGGTATTGATAATCCACTTTTTCTACTGAACTGTTTGCAAATGATTTAAGCGCCGCGGCGAATACATAATGGCTGTCAACTGCTTCGTCAGGAGTTACGCAACCAAAACGGTTATTTAAAAATCCTTCGCGTTCGGCTACGTAGCCTGCAAGCATCTGCATAAAACAATCCGCAAAACCCGGCTCAAAAATGCCGCCCGTTATGGTTGGGAAAGGTACGCCTTTAAACCCAAGATCAGTACGCTGCCAAAACTGCTCGCCGTCAAACTTAAAGGTCCATAAAGCTTTGGTGTCCTTCGTGCTGTATTTTACACCGCCCTTGGTGCCGAATATTTCAATGTACCAGGTATTGGTTTCGCCGGGGGCGATGCGTTTCATCTCTAATAACATCGGCACTTGTTTGCCGTCAATAGTTACCTGGGTGTTTAGCGTTGCATTGTTCCAGGTATCGCAAACCGCCATGCCGCCTTTACCGTCCGGGCGCTCAGTTACTATTTTTTGCAGATTGGCATAAACCAACTCTGGTTTCCAGCCTAACCTTAGCGGAACATGCAGCACATGCATCCCTAAGTCGCCCATTACGCCTATCTCACCGCAAAATTTTACCTGCCTTTTCCAGTTGATGGGTTTGGTCGGATCGATATCGCTCGAGTGCAAAAAACCTGCTTTAACCTCAATGATCTCGCCGATCCGGCCTGACCTGACCTCTTCAATAACGCGTTGCGGGCCGGGTAAAAACGGCATTTCAGAACTGCAACGTACAAAACGGCCAAGCGCTTCGGCTTTATCCCGGATAGCCAATGCGGCTTCAAGGTCTATCCCGAATGGTTTCTCTGCAAGCAGGTCCTTACCGGCTTCAAGCACTTC
>JAQBOP010000421.1 GCA_028287975.1 Mucilaginibacter sp.
CCTTGGCAGACCTGGCAGCGTTCTACTCTCCCGCGGCTTGAGCCGCAGTACCATGGACGCAGAAGGCTTTGACGGCCGAGTTCGGAATGGGATCGGGTAGAATTCCTTCGCTATGACCACCAGGTCGGCAAAGGACTGAAATCAAGTGCGCGTCCCATCTTACAAGGAAGAAGGGCTGCGAACTGCACGAGTATAATATGACACACGGCGACCGATATTCATTAGACATGCCTGGCTTTGTTTCCAGACATGGAACGGTGCTGCTTGCGATCAAGCCAATCGAGCAATTAGTACCAGTAAGCTCAACGCATTGCTGCGCTTACACACCTGGCCTATCGACGGGGTAGTCTTCCCCGGCTCTCAAGCGAAACCTAGTTTTGGAGTGAGTTTCCCGCTTAGATGCTTTCAGCGGTTATCTCGTCCGTATTTAGCTACTCGGCTATGCCACTGGCGTGACAACCGATCCACCAGAGATACGTTCCTTCCGGTCCTCTCGTACTAGGAAGAAGTCTCCTCAAGTTTCGAACACCCACGGCAGATAGGGACCGAACTGTCTCACGACGTTCTAAACCCAGCTCACGTACCACTTTAAATGGCGAACAGCCATACCCTTGGGACCGGCTACAGCCCCAGGATGTGATGAGCCGACATCGAGGTGCCAAACCGCACCGTCGCTATGGACGCTTGGGTGCGATCAGCCTGTTATCCCCGGCGTACCTTTTATCCGTTGAGCGATGACCCTTCCATTCGGGATCACCGGATCACTATGACCGACTTTCGTCTCTGCTTGGTCCGTCGACCTTGCAGTCAGGCAGGCTTTTGCCATTGCACTCAACATCCGATTTCCGACCGGATTGAGCCTACCATCGCGCGCCTCCGTTACTCTTTGGGAGGCGACCGCCCCAGTCAAACTGCCTACCATACACTGTCTCGGATCCCGTTCAGGGACCGCGGTTAGACATCAGGAACAAGAAGGGTGGTATTTCAAGGACGGCTCCACCATGGCTAGCGCCACGGCTTCAATGCCTACCACCTATCCTACACATCCCATTCCTAATGCCAGTGTAAAGTTGCAGTAAAGGTGCACGGGGTCTTTCCGTCTGACCGCGGGAACCCCGCATCTTCACGGGGAATTCAATTTCGCTGAGCCTGTGTTGGAGACAGTGGGGAAGTCGTTACGCCTTTCGTGCAGGTCGGAACTTACCCGACAAGGAATTTCGCTACCTTAGGACCGTTATAGTTACGGCCGCCGTTTACTGGGGCTTCGATTCAACGCTTTCACATCTCCTCTTAACCTTCCAGCACCGGGCAGGCGTCAGACGCTATACGTCATCTTTGGATTTCGCAGCGCCCTGTGTTTTTAGTAAACAGTCGCCACCCCCTGCTATGTGCCCCCGGCAAAGACTTGCGTCGATACCGGGCCCTCTTCTTCCGAAGTTACGAGGGCAATTTGCCTAGTTCCTTCAACACAGTTCTCTCAAGCGCCTTAGCATACTCTGCCAGTCCACCTGTGTCGGTTTAGGGTACGGGCTATAAGCTGGAGCTATTTCCTGGGACCAATTCCCGGCCCGACCAATCCAGTAAGGTCGAACAAGTTACTTGATCCGTCACTTCCAGCAGGCTGCGGAATATTTACCGCATTCCCATCGACTACGCCTTTCGGCCTTGCCTTAGGGGCCGGCTAACCCTGCGCAGATTAACTTGACGCAGGAACCCTTGGACTTACGGCGAGAGGGTCTCTCACCCTCTTTATCGCTACTCATGTCAGCATTCTTACTTCTGATACCTCCAGGCTCGCTCACGCTCACCCTTCGCAGGCATACAGAACACTCTGCTACCATTCCACCTTGCGGTGAAATCCTAAGCTTCGGCTTATGGCTTAATCCCCGTTACATCTTCGGCGCAAAGTTCCTTATTTAGATCAGTGAGCTGTTACGCTTTCTTTAAATGATGGCTGCTTCTAAGCCAACATCCTGATTGTTTTGGGAACCTCACATCCTTAACAACTTAGCCATAAATTGGGGGCCTTAGCTGTAGGTCAGGGTTTTTATCCCTCTTCACGACGGACGTTAGCACCCGCCGTGTGTCTCCCGTGCTCAACACTCTTTGGTATTCGGAGTTTGGTTAGGTTTGGTAAGCGGTGAAGCCCCCTAGCCCATCCAGTGCTCTACCCCCAAAGGTGATACACGAGGCGCTACCTAAATAGCTTTCGCAGAGAACCAGCTATCTGCAAGTTTGATTGGCCTTTCACCCCTAGCCACAACTCATCCCCGACTTTTTCAACAGGCGTGGGTTCGGTCCTCCAGTGCATGTTACTGCACCTTCAACCTGGTCATGGCTAGATCACTTGCTTTCGGGTCTCATCCGTCTAACTCAGTCGCCCTATTCAGACTCGCTTTCGCTGCGCCTTCGCCTTGTGGCTTAAGCTTGCTAGACAGACGAACTCGCTGACCCATTATACAAAAGGTACGATGTCACGGGCTCGCCAAAAACGAACCGTTCCATCTTCCTGATTACAACAAATGTCATGCACGATCGTTCGTACACATTCGATCGCACACACTCATTCGCGTAAAACAAGGAAGACGAAGAAGCTCACCTTTGGTGAGCCCGCTCCATCTGTTTGTAGGCATCCGGTTTCAGGTCTCTTTCACTCCCCTTGCCGGGGTGCTTTTCACCTTTCCCTCACGGTACTAGTTCGCTATCGGTCACACACGAGTACTTAGGCTTGGAGGATGGTCCCCCCATGTTCAGACAGGGTTTCACGTGCCCCGCCTTACTCGAGGACCTCCATGCTTTTTACCCGTACGGGGCTATCACCCGCTATGGCTGTCCTTTCCAGAACATTCCGGTTTTTACATGAAGGCCACTGGCCTAGTCCGCGTTCGCTCGCCACTACTAACGGAGTCTCAATTGATGTCCTTTCCTACAGGTACTTAGATGTTTCAGTTCCCTGCGTTTGCTCTTCTGACCTATGTATTCAGTCAGAAGTAATCCTTGCGGATTGGGTTGCCCCATTCGGAAATCTGCGGGTCAAAGGGTGCTCGCCCCTCACCGCAGCTTATCGCAGCGTGCTACGTCCTTCATCGCCTGTGTGTGCCAAGGCATCCCCCAGATGCCCTTGCTTTAACGCTTGATCGCTCAGCAATCGTTCCATGCCCAGAAACAAAGCCAGCGTACCAACGACTCGGTACATGGTTTTGAATCCAAGAATGGCTTCATGCGATCAGTCTTGAGTGTCATATTATAGATCAACCGGTTGTGCGAACCGGCTAACCCGCCTTTACAATGTCAAAGTCATCGGCGGCCTTTCGGACGCCGAAGCTGTTTGATTATTTTCCGTCGTTTGTCGCTGTGTTTGATGCCCAGGTTGGTGGAGCCAGACGGGATCGAACCGACGACCTCATGCTTGCAAAGCACGCGCTCTCCCAACTGAGCTATGGCCCCGTTGATCGGGACAAAGCGCTGGTGCGCTAAGGTGGTGGGCCTGGGAAGACTTGAACTTCCGACCTCACGCTTATCAAGCGCGCGCTCTAACCAACTGAGCTACAAGCCCGATGAGGCATCGTCCAGCGGTTCGCATGCCTGTATGGCGCGAACCACGACGGAAAATAGGAAGGGAAACGAAGGCGGCGACGAGGCCGCCGTTTGTCTAATCAGGATATCTGGGATCGTGAGATCCGAAGCTATCCATCCTTAGAAAGGAGGTGATCCAGCCGCAGGTTCCCCTACGGCTACCTTGTTACGACTTCGGCCCAGTCGCTGATCCTACCGTGGCCGGCTGCCTCCCTTGCGGGTTAGCGCACCGTCTTAAGGTAGAACCAACTCCCATGCCGTGACGGGCGGTGTGTACAAGGCCCGGGAACGTATTCACCGCAGCCTGCTGTTCTGCGATTACTAGCGATTCCACCTTCATGCACTCGAGTTGCAGAGTGCAATCTGAACTGGGACGGTTTTTTGGGATTAGCCGCTTCTCGCGAAGTAGCTGCCCACTGTCACCGCCATTGTAGCACGTGTGTAGCCCAGGGTGTAAGGGCCATGAGGACTTGACGTCATCCCCACCTTCCTCCGGCTTGTCGCCGGCGGTCCCTCTAGAGTGCCCAACTGAATGATGGCAACTAAAGGCGAGGGTTGCGCTCGTTGCGGGACTTAACCCAACATCTCACGACACGAGCTGACGACAGCCATGCAGCACCTGTCTCTGCGTCCCTTGCGGGAAAACTCCTATTAGGGAGCGGTCGCAGGATGTCAAACCCTGGTAAGGTTCTGCGCGTTGCGTCGAATTAAACCACATGCTCCACCGCTTGTGCGGGCCCCCGTCAATTCCTTTGAGTTTCAACCTTGCGGCCGTACTCCCCAGGCGGAATGCTTAATGCGTTAGCTGCGCCACTGAACAGCAAGCTGCCCAACGGCTAGCATTCATCGTTTACGGCGTGGACTACCAGGGTATCTAATCCTGTTTGATCCCCACGCTATCGCGCCTGAGCGTCAGAAACGAGCCAGTGAGCCGCCTTCGCCACTGGTGTTCTTCCCAATATCTACGAATTTCACCTCTACACTGGGAATTCCACTCACCTCTCTCGTCCTCAAGCTAAACAGTTTCAATGGCAGTTCCGGAGTTGAGCTCCGGGCTTTCACCACTGACTTGGATAGCCGCCTGCGCGCGCTTTACGCCCAGTAATTCCGAACAACGCTAGCCCCCTTCGTATTACCGCGGCTGCTGGCACGAAGTTAGCCGGAGCTTCTTCTACGGGTACCGTCATTATCGTCCCCGTCGAAAGAGTTTTACAACCCGAAGGCCTTCATCACTCACGCGGCATGGCTGGATCAGGGTTTCCCCCATTGTCCAAGATTCCCAACTGCTGCCTCCCGTAGGAGTCTGGGCCGTGTCTCAGTCCCAGTGTGGCTGATCTTCCTCTCAGAACAGCTA
>JAQBOP010000041.1 GCA_028287975.1 Mucilaginibacter sp.
GGGTTTCTCTTCTTTCTCTATCAAAAACAAAACCGCTTTATAATCGTCGCCCAATACATCAACCCAGCCGCAGATACATGCGTTTAAAACGTGATTGTTCAGCAGGTTATTCACGTAGGTTTCTATAAAAGCCGCGTCGAACTTTTCAAATATAAAAAATGCATCCTCGCCTTTAAAATTATTGCGGATACATATTTCGCCAATCATAATGTTAGGCAGCGTGTACACAAAAAGGGCCGGACTGGGGATGTCATGTACACTCTCCATGTATTTAAGGTCGCTGTCTAAACTGGCGTTGGCGTTGGTTAAGATCAACCCGACCTCTTCCGGCCTGTAGGTTTTTATATCGGTCCCGGTTAACAACACTTCAGCAGCAAGCCACCCCAGTTTGCTCAGGTTATCCATTTTGTAGAATTTGGGATAATTTACCTCAAGAAACTGATAAGCAGATAACAAAAATGCAGGCACATCAGCGCCGCGATTTTCAAAAACAGGCACTTCGTTCTTGTAAATTACGTTTTTGCTGATGGTGCTATATGAAGTTATGTTATTATTTAGATACAAGTAATTATATATTTGATTATAAATTGTTTATTATTATTAAAATGCCAGTTTGGCAGTCTTCAGCCCCCTCTAAATCTCCCCCGGTTGGGGAGACTTTTTTAAAAGCCCTCCCTACCGGGGAGGGTTTGGGTGGGACTATTTACTAAACACCACCGCCGCGTTACACCCTCCAAAACCCGACGCTGTTTTTAAACAGGTTTTCATCCTTTTATTGGTGAGCTCGGTGCAAACATTGATCGGGCTGCTTACCCCTATTTTCTCAAATCCTAAAGTAGGCAGTATCACATTTTGTTTTAACGACTGGATAGATATGATCGATTCTATCAATCCCGCCGCACCTAAGGTGTGCCCGTAATAACCCTTTAAGCTGTTGACAGGCACAATGCTTAATCCGGCTAAAGCTATTGCTTTGGCCTCCATTTCATCGTTATAACTGGTAGCGGTTCCGTGTGCCGAGACCAGGTCGATATCATCAGGAACCAAACCCGCTATACCGAGCGCTCTTTCAATAGCCTCTGCAAGCTCTTTTCCTGTACGTGAAGGTGCTGAAATATGGTTGGCGTCATTACTTACCGCTCCGCCCAAAACCTTGATCCTGTCGGCGTATTTGGCATTTGTAGATAAGATCATGGTGGCCGCGCCTTCTCCCAGGGTTATCCCTGTCCTGTTCTCGTCAAACGGTTTGCAAGGCTCGGAACTTATCGCCTGGAAGGACTGAAAACCCGACAAGACAAACTTACTGATTACATCAGCACCAACCACAACCGCGGTTTCGTATTGTCCCGACTGTAATAATCTTGCGCCGGTCAGTATCGCCATGATGCCCGAGATGCAGGCATTTGATACCACCAACGGCTGATTTACAAAACCAAAATGTTTGGCGACTATTTTAGCGGATGTATGTAGCGCGATCTGGTTTTTCAGGTCCGGGGCGTTAGGATCGGTCTCTAAAAGACTGATATTTCCTTTGGTTGAAGAGACGATCAGGATAGTTTTTTCGCCGGCGACGTTAATCCCGCTATTGGTCAAGGCATCTTTAACAGAAGCTATAAGTAAATCTTCAAACTTACTGTTTTTAAATTGATTAACATATTCATTTTCATTATAGTTAAATAGTGAAACGTGTACAGATTCATCAGATAGAGCCAGATCATGGTGTTTTTTGATCCCTGAAATGCCTTGTTTAATGCGCTCGAAGTTTTGGGCAGTGGTAGTGCCTATCGGCGAGTAAATATTATCTGCAACTATATAAACCGCGGGCATTATTGATTGATAAATATTTTCATTTCGCATTGCGCTACCTCCGTTTCATTGCACCATATTTTACCGGACACAATCCCGGCATGAAACACTTGTACTTCAACTTTCACCTCGGTAAACAGCACATCCCCTATTTTGGGTAAACTGTAGATCCCGAAGTTTTTTACCTGACCAATGTAGCCATTCATAACGGGCCTATTCTCGATACGCGCCATATTGCCTGAGCCTGCCGCGGCAGTTTGGGCCATGTTTTCCATTAACCCGGCTTCGCTAAATTCGCCGTTTATTACAAATACATTGTCGCTGGTAATGGTAAAGCTTGTTTTGGTAATATTATCGTCAGAGAACAGCAGTTCATCTACCATTACAAATGGTGGTTTTTGGGGGATAAGGGATAATATGCTTATACCTTCTGTCATGAATATAAGCCGCCGTTAATGGATAACACCTCGCCTGTGATATACGACGCTTCTTTTGAAGCTAAAAAACCTACCGCATGGGCTACCTCCTCCGGCAAGCCAAAACGATTTACCGGGATAGTTCTTCTTAATTCCTTTTCGTCCAGCCCCTCTGTCATATCTGTTTTGATAAAACCTGGCGCTACCGCGTTTACGGTGATACCGCTGCGGCCAACCTCTTGCGCCAATGCTTTGGTTGCCCCTATTACGCCGGCTTTTGCGGCCGAATAGTTGGTCTGTCCCGGTAAACCTTTAAGCCCGGATAACGAAACCACGTTGACAATGCGACCATACCGGTTAAGCATCATGCTATCCAGCACCAGGCGAGTCACATAAAAAAAGCTATTCAGGCCGGTGTTGATCACGCTGTCCCACTGTTCGTCTTTAAGCCAAACCATTAAACTATCATCGCGGATGCCCGCATTGTTTACCAGTACCTCAATATCTTTATCCTCATTAGCGTTTATCCAGCTATCCAGGACCTCTTTAATACTTTCCTTATCCGCAACATCAAACTGCAGCAATTCGCCGTCACCGCCGGTTTCTCTAACCAATTGCAGGGTGATGCCGGCTTCCTCTATATTGCTTTTATAGTTGATAAGCACATAATAGCCCATGGCAGCCATTTTAGTACAGATAGCCCTGCCTATTCCCCTTGAACCGCCTGTTACGAGTGCACATTTCATAAGTCTATATTATTCGCCAGCCTCACCCTAAATCCCTCTCCAAGGGAGAGGGACTTTTATTATCTTTTTAATTATAAAAATTTTCTTTAAAGCCCTTCTCCTTTGGAGAAGGGTTGGGATGAGGCCAAAAAATTCTTAACCCGCTCCATATCTTTGTACTTCGGCGTGTCTTCCACAAATTTCGGTAGTATCGCCCGTACTTCATTATACAATGCCAGTGTTTTTGGCGCCAGTTTTTGTTGGCAAGCCAAATAATCAATAGCCTGTAATATAGTCATTAATTGTATGGTTAATACCGTGAAAGCGTTATCTATTACCCTACCCGTCATTAAGGCTGCATTACATCCCATACTCACAATATCCTGGTTATCATTATTATTAGGGATGCTATGTACATACATTGGGAAGGACAATGTTTGATTTTCTGCCACGGTTGATGTTGCCGTAAACTGTACGCCCTGCATCCCGAAGTTTAGCCCCAAAACACCCAAATTTAAAAACGGCGGGAATTTTTGGTTCAGCTTATCATTCAGCAGGTAATTTAACTGGCGCTCTGACAGCATGGATAGTTTGGTGATGGCTATCTTCAGCTTATCCATTTCAAGCGACACATAGTCGCCATGGAAATTACCCCCGTGGAAAACGTTTTGATTTACGTGGTCTATCACCGGGTTATCATTAACCGAATTGAGCTCATTTACCAATACTTCTTCGGCTTGTACGATAGTGTCATGTATCGGACCTAATACTTGAGTTACGCAGCGTAATGAGTAGTATTCCTGCACTTTATCTTCAAAAACATCATGTGCAATATTGTCGGGCTGATACAAATGATCTGTACGGCTGCGGATCATTTTACTATCCTTTAAGATATCGCGCAGCATAGCGGCAATTTTATTTTGCCCCTTGTGGTGCTTTACAATATTCAGCTCGTGCGAGTAATGATCGTCATAAGCCTCGACAACCTCATTGGTCATGGCCGAGAACATAGCCGACCAGCCCAATAGCTTTTGCGCCTGGATGATGTTGACCATACCAATCCCCGTCATTGCCGATGTACCGTTGATGGTAGCCAGCCCTTCGCGTACGTGAATAGTAAGCGGTTTTATATCTAACTGTTTAAAGATCTCGCCGGTCGGATGCATTTCGCCGTTATAGATCACTTCTCCCTCGCCTATCAGCACTAAACCTAAATGCGCCAGTTGCACCAGGTCGCCGCTTGCGCCAACTCCACCATGTTCGTAGATACATGGCGTTATATCGTTATTAATTAACTCCTTAAGCAATTCAACAATATCAGTATGTACGCCCGAATATGCCTGGATCAAACTATTTAAACGGGCTACCATTAATGCTTTAGCCAGCATTGGGGTTAACAACGCGCCACTGCCCGAACTATGGCTGCGGATTAGGTTATATTGTAAATTCAGCAGGTTCTCTTCGCTTACTTTGTATTGGGCCATGGGGCCAAAGCCGGTATTTATCCCATAAATTAATTTATTGGACGAAAAGTTTTGTAAGAATTTAAAATTGGTCTCAATTTTTGTTAAAGCTGAGGGAGATAAAGAAACCGGCTTTTTGTTAAACACAATATCGTTAAAGTCGGCTAAAGAAAGGACGCCCTGTCCAACAGTTATCATAGGCTAATATTAATAATCAAAATCTTTAAACCCAATCGCAGCTTAATAGTTTGCTTTGATGGACGACAAATATATTGAAAATAGTGATTAGTTCAGGGAAATCGCTTTTAGACTCGACAGCGGTTAGGAGGCTCTTTACAGAGCCGTTATTATATGCATTTATGCTATAAACAGGTGACTCCGCCGGAGTACTTTATTGAAATTCGCAATAGTTCCAGCGGAACTACCTGTTTATAGTATATTAATAATAATGTTTTAATGACTCCATAGGAGTCTCCTTTTATAAAGTGATTCTTTGCTGGATTTTATGGAAAAGTACCGTCCTGTTATCAATGTTATTAAAAAAATGACAGATTACGATATCAGAGTTTATATAAAGAAGAGCCTTATTGTATTTAAAAACAATATTTAAGTTATGGTTTATTTATTACGATCACATATACATAAATACTTCTGCATACTTGCGTCAAACTTACCACCCTTAAAGACTAATTAACTGTCCCTCTTTCAGTTCAAAAAAAATATCATTCTTAAATGTGCGTTTTTTTGTCAACTAATACATATTATACATATATTAGTTGACCCTTTCCTTTAGACAAATGATTTTTAATTCTTTTGAATTTCTTCTTTTTTTCCCAATAGTTACAGTATTATATTTCTTAACGCCTTTTAAATTCAGGTGGCTTATACTATTAATAGCAAGCTGCTATTTTTACATGTTCTTTAAGGCCATATACATACTAATATTAGGCGGCACAATTGTAATTGACTATTTCGCAGGGATCTATCTTGAAAAAACAACCGACCCCAAAAAAAGATCACTCTTGCTGGTTTGTAGTATAATTGCAAACGTAGGTGTACTTGTTTTTTTTAAATACTTTAATTTTTTAAATCAAAACATAACCTATTTATCAGATCGCTTTGGTTTCCACAATAATATACCCTATCTGAATATCTTATTACCTGTAGGATTGTCATTTCACACCTTCCAGGCCATGAGTTATACCATTGAGGTGTATCGCAGGAACCATCCGGCCGAAAAACATTTTGGATATTATGCTTTATATGTAATGTATTATCCCCAATTAGTTGCCGGGCCTATTGAGCGCCCGCAAAACATTTTATACCAGTTTCATAAAAAACATAATTTTGATTACGACCAGACTGTATCCGGATTAAAAAGAATATTTTGGGGCTTATTTAAAAAGATCGTTATTGCAGATACGCTGGCAAAAAGCGTAAATGAGTATTATGGAAACGTTTTCCACACCACAACAAATCCTTTTTTTGCAATAATCTTTTTCAGCATCCAAATATATTGCGACTTTTCGGGTTATACAGATATTGCAATTGGGGCGTCAAGAATAATGGGTATCGAACTCATGAAAAACTTCAATTACCCCTACTTTGCCCATACAGTTACCGATTTTTGGCACCGATGGCACATATCATTATCTACCTGGTTTAGAGATTATTTATATTTCCCGTTAGGGGGCAGCAAGACACAAGCTTTTTACATCAGGAATGTGCTGATCATATTTTTGGTCTCGGGATTATGGCATGGCGCAAACTGGACGTTTGTTGTATGGGGTTTAATACATGGCTGCATATCTATTATTGAACGATTGCTAAAAATATCTAAGAGTAAGAGTATACTAATGGGCATAAGTACTTTTACTATTGTGTCATTAACATGGATCTTCTTCCGGTCAGAAAACTTTAGCGTGGCTATGCAAATGTTTCATAACTTACGTTATGCGCATTTTGAGTTTGACAAACGGCTAATTTTTATGTTTTTGGGTTTTATATTGGTTGAATATATTACTTATAAAAAACAAAAAATAGTTTTTTTCGACCTGATTACCAATAAATTTATTCGATATGCTATTTACCTGGTAATGATCGAATTAATACTATCTACATTTAATCACTATACATCCCAACAATTCATTTATTTTCAGTTTTAGATGAAAAAATTAATAACCAATTTGTCGATTTTAGCTGTTATATTTTTTTTATATAAAGTAATAATTTTTATATCGATACTTAATTTAAGTAAATCTAAATACGACCCGACAACATTTTTAGCCGATTTAAATTATGGCAAAGATGATAAGGCTCAGCAAATAATTTTACTTGGATCATCAAATACCAGGTATGACTTTGATTACAATTACCTGAACGCTAAATTCAAAACAAAAGCTGTTCACTCCGTTTCATCATCTGTCCCGTTTGCGCTATTTTTTACGCTTGATAAATTCATAAATTCAAAATGGAACAATAAGAATAATACGGTAATTATTGATATCCCGTACTCTTTATTTAGCGACGACCAGTTTTTACCCTGTAATTATGTATCGTTGCGTTTAATGACCCTGGAGAAAGCAAAAGAAGTTTTGCTTGATCAGCCTAAGAAGTTCTTTTCGTTTATTTTTAATGAATCACCTTTCAATAATGAGGTGACCCAATTAGTTTCGTTAGTTGCTAAAAACCATGCGAATGGAATAATCGAAAATAAAAAAACCGATAATAGTTTGGTTGTTTCGCCGGTACAAAACTTTAAAAACGGATACGATGATTGTACTACTCCATATGTTAAAGAACAACATTACTTAGTTAACCCCAGATTTAGTAAAAAACACTTAGAATATATTAAATCTTACATCAGCGAAAAAATAAAATGTAAGGTGTACTATCGGTTTCCTGAAATAAATAAGGGTAATAATAACTTTACAAAAAGCAATATTGACCTGTTTACAAAAACTTTTAACCCAATTAACACTTTTGAGCAAAGCCAATTTTTGAACAACCAGTTATATGACCAATGGTATCATTTAAACAAATGTGGTACAGCCATTAACACGCAATACCTGGTAGATGAATTAAACAGGCTTGGCATTAAAGAATAGCTATTAAATCCTTCTATCAATAAACTTTACCGCCTTACGCACAGCCTCGGGGAACTGCATTTTCTGGATCTGCCCGGCAGTAACATAATTAACGTGGGGACTAACGCGCAAACGCGCCTGCAGGTATGCACGGATGCGGTTATCGCAGGCTTTGCTATCATCCAACGGCAAAAGATGCAGCAACACTTCGTCCATCCCAATATCGTTAGAGTATACTTCCACAACATAATCCAGCACTTCTTCCATTTCGTTCAGCAGATCAAACATCGCGGGCGGATATAATGTAGTGCCTTTGAACTTGATCATCTGCTTTTTACGGCCAATAATTGGCGACAGGCGTAAACTGGTACGGCCGCAGGCGCATGGTTCGTCAAAATACATGCACATATCGCCCGTTTTATAGCGCAATAAAGGCATTCCTTCAACACCAAGGGTGGTTATGGTTAGCTCGCCGGGTGTATTTGCTGATACGTGGTTATTGTCTTCGTCTAATAGCTCGGCAATTACCAGGTCGGGTTGTAAGTGGCCGCCTTGCCCCTCGCTGCATTCGGTAAACGCGGTCTGCATTTCGGTTGAGGCATAGGTTGAATACAATTGAATATCCCAGGCCTCAGTTATTTTTTTACCAAGGATGTTTAATGAGAAATCTGTATTTCGGATATTCTCGCCTATACAAATGGCTTTCTTTACTGATGTTTGCCCAAGGTCGATATTATAATCCTTCGCAAACTGTATCAGCTTTAAAATAAAGGATGGCACGGCAACTATGGCCGTGGGTTTTAACCTATGGATGGTTTCCAATTGCAAAGACGGCACACCCGGCCCTAAACGGATGATTCCCGCTCCTAACTTGCGCAAGCCGGAATAGTACGCTATACCTGCCATAAACTGCCTGTCAAGCGTCAGCATCAGCTGATAAATATCCTGCGGGCTGCCATCTGCACAGCTAAAAGAATTGTATTCGTTTAGCGTTAAACGGTTCAGGTCATTCTCGGTAAGCGCAATGGTAACAGGGCTGCCCAAGGTACCTGATGTTGAAGCGTATTCAATTACTTTATCCTTAGGTACACATAAAAAGTCATCGTTCCGCTTTTGCAGGTCCTCCTTGCTTGTAGTGGGGATCTGTGCGAGATCATCAACAGATTTGATCGCACTGATATCTATTTGATGCAGAGCAAACAGTTCTTTATAGAATGGCGAGTTTTGGCTAACGTGCGCCAATAACTGCTGCAATTTTTGCCCCTGGTCTGTTTTCACTTTGTCTGCCGCTGTAGTAGTGCTCATTTAACAAAGAAACGAAATTTTTAAAAATGTGATTGTCATTTATCTTAAAGTCAATACAACAAGAAATTTAATGTGAAAGCTTATATGGTTTAAAAAAGTCCCAGATCTCTTGGCACGCGTTTAAATTACGGGTGGTTTTACCTATAATAAACTTTGGCAAGTACTGCCAGCCACCGGGCCAGGTATGCCCGCCATTAATTATAGTATAGCTGATAACTTTAAGCCCGTTTTTTGGATTATGGTATTCTTCCTTTAAGATACTGGTACCATCATGTGCCGCATCGGGGATATCGGTTACTATTGGTTCTTTATCACATTTATCCAATTCGACCCATTTTTTAATGACCTGCTGGTGCGAAAACACACGCCTGTCGAATAGCTTACCACCTTCATAAGCTACAACGGGATCGGTAGTACCGTGCATATACAGTGCCGGCATGGGCCTTTCCAGGTCGTAGCCTTCCCCAATATCCAGCGATGCCGCTACTATTGCCACGGCCGCTATACGCTGGTTTAACTGGCAGGCCAGCCTGGCGGTCATGAAGCCACCATTTGATATGCCGGTTACGTATACCCTATCCGGATCAGCGTCATACGTTTTTACCATATAAGTTATCAGCTGATCGATAAACTTAATATCGTCAATACCATGCAAATCTGCGCCGTCATGCCAGAAATGTTTAGACGCCGGGCAAACTACAATAAACTTCTCCCGCTCGGCCACAGGCCTGAAATCAGCTAAATGAAACATCCCCTTCGGGCTTGCGAAACCGCCATGTAGTGAAATAACCAACGGCATTTTACCCGCCTTGGCAGCTGATGGGATATAAGTTAAGAATGAACGCTTATTTCCATCAATAACCATGTCGCCTTTTATCAACTGTTTAGGTGTTTGTGAGAAAGTCAATGTTGATGAAAATGTTAAAATTAAAAGAGTAATTAAACGCATATAAGCCGTTAAGTTTCACTTGAGAACCAATTATACTTAAAAACGTTTATTTTAATTATACAGTTTTAATTAAAACTGTTTGGCCTGTTTTAAGTTATAATTGTAGTCAAACTATAGACTTAAACACAGAAATCTCACAAAAATGATGAAAACTATTAAAGTATTGTTGATCGCGGTAATTACGGCATGTACGTTTACCATCGCGCAGGCACAGATAAGGTTACCGCCTCCACCCCCTCATCCGCCACACCCACCTTTACCAAATATACATTTGAGGTTACGGAGACCACCACCGCCGCCTGCGCCGGGAAGGGTTGTAGTAAGAGGCCCTGTGGTAAGAAGACATACAGTAAGACGACACTATTATTATCGTCATGGTGTACGCCATTATCGCACGTACTAAAATGAAAAGGCCGCTTATCGTTAAAGATAAAGCGGCTTTCTTTTCAACTGTAAACCAAACCAAATAGTACTTTTTATTTTTTATGCCGATTGTCTGCGGATATTAGTCAGCGCTGCATTATATATGGCAGCTATAACATCGTCGGCTATGAATGTGCTTGAAAGATCACGATCTATGTGATCATAAACAATATGCCTCTCCGTATCTATAACATATACAGCAAGTAAAGGGATATTTACGTCGATCCCTGAAAAGGTATTCCAGGTTGGGTCTTTTTCTGAATAGATCCTGAATTTTTCTGCTATCCCGTTATTAATATCGTGATAAAAATTCAGGGACAAGCTATTATCCCAGGTAATTTTAGCCAGCTGTTCGTCGTTTACTTCGTCCGTTAAAATTAACAAGTTGCCGCCATTAGCTTTTATTTCGCTTTGGATAGCGTTTAATTGTTTTAATTGCTCTACACCCCTATCGCCCCAGTGTTTTGAGTAAAAAGCGATAGTTAGTGGTTTGCCATATAAATGTTTTAGAGCGATGGGGCCATGGGTTGGGGCGCCATTGTAAAAGTTTTTCCATCGCTTATAATCTGTTACCAGGTTAATGTCGGGTATTAAGTTACCGGTTTTAACCGGCTTTAATTTTTTATATGTTTTATAGGTAAGATCGTTATCCGGAATAATTTCTGACAGGTCGAAAAATGGGTATTTATTTATTGTAGTTGGCATTTTTAATAGGAATTGAGAATTGAAATTTAATTGATAGATGCAGGGTCTTGCTAAATGGAAATTAGCAACAACAATAACACATTCGGAAACCTTTTGACTGTCGTCCTGAAAGTATCTGAATAAGAGGCGTTATATTATTGTGTATCATGTTTGTTTTTCAATTACAATTCAAATATACTACTAAATCCATATACTTTATAGTATTTATTATAATTATTTTATTATTTACTGATAATCAGGAAAATAAAATTACAAACTGGAATTAATTTACTTGTGTGTTGTGCTTTTTGATCTTAATAAAGACCAATTTTGAAGTTGGTGTATTACTCTTTTTCGCTACGCTGTCGATGGGTATCAACACGTTGGTTTCGGGGTAATAGGTTGCGGTATTACGTTCGGGGATATTATAAGGTACTACTATAAAAAGATGCGCCACACGTTCTTTACCGCCATGATAATTATACAGGTCAACCAGTTCGCCTTCTTTAAAGCCGGCTAAACGCATATCCTTCCGGTTCATAAATATTACGCGGCGCTCGTTATGGATGCCGCGATATCTATCATCTAAACCATAAATGGTAGTATTAAACTGATCATGGCTGCGGATGGTGGTCATCATGTATTCATCATCAGCCAGTTTATGTTCGGGCAGTTTATTGATGGTGAATGCTACTTTATCGCCATACTTTTCGGTTTTGAATTTACCAATGCGTGGAGCATTTGGCAGATAAAATCCACCGGGCTCGCGTACGCGTTTATTGTAATCATCAAAACCGGGGATCACTTTTTCTATATCATCCCTTACGGCATCATAGCTGTTTGCATATTTATCCCAATCAACCACTGTACGGTTGCCAATAGTAGCTTTTGCCAATCCGCACACAATTTGGTTTTCGCTTAACAGATCATCAGATACCGGGTCGAGTATCCCTTTTGACATTTGCAAAACCCCCATCGAGTTTTCGCAACTTATAAATTGGGCTTCGCCATTTACCAGGTCTTTATCACTGCGCGCCAGCGTAGGTAATATAATAGACTCGTCGCCATGTACCAGGTGGCCCCGGTTTAACTTGGTTGATACATTAACGGTAAGTTTCATTTTACGCAATCCCTGCGCAGTATATGTAGTATCGGGCGTAGCCGAAAGAAAATTACCACCCATGGCAAAGAAAACTTTTAATTTACCTTCGTTCATGGCGTGGATGCTTTCAACAACATCATAGCCGTGTTCGTGAGGTGGTTCAAAGCCAAATACTTCCTTCAGCTTGGCCAATTGTTCGGGTTTAGGCTTGTCCCAGATCATCATGGTTCTGTTACCCTGTACGTTACTATGGCCACGCACCGGGCATAAACCGGCACCGGGCTTGCCTATAATGCCTTTAAGCAGAGTCAGGTTAACGATCTCGTTGATAGTAGCCACACCGTTTTCATGCTGTGTGATGCCCATGGCCCAGCAAATAATAATGCGTTTTTTGTCTTTAAGCATATCCGCAGCTTCCCGGATCTGTTTTACAGGTACGCCTGCTGCGGCGGCTAATTCATCAATGTTATAGGCTTTAAGCTGATGAAGGATCTCGGTGTAGCCAACCGTATTATATTTAATAAACTCGTGGTCGAACACTTTCCCCGGATCTTTTATCTCAGCTTCGTATAACAGCTTTTCTATCCCTTTTAACAGGGCCATATCGCCATTTATTTTTACCTGCAGGTACAGATCGGCCAGTTGGGTACTGACGCCTAAGACTCCTTTAACCGTTTGCGGATTTTTAAACCCCATCAATCCGGCTTCAAACAATGGATTTACGGCAATTATTTTTGCGCCTTTTTCTTTCGCTTTTTCAAGCGCAGTAAGCATCCTTGGATGGTTGGTACCCGGATTTTGGCCCATGATGATAATTACATCCGTTTCGTAAAAATCATTAAGGGTGACCGTGCCTTTACCTATACCAATAGCCTCTGCCAGCGCGACGCTTGTAGATTCATGGCACATATTGGAACAATCGGGCATATTATTGGTGCCAAATTCGCGCACAAATAATTGATAAGTGAACGACGCCTCATTACTGGTGCGCCCCGAAGTGTAAAATGCAGCCTCGTCAGGCGATTTCAAATTGTTTAAATGCCCGGCGATCTTTTTAAATGCTTCGTCCCAGCTAATTGGCCGGTAATGTGTACCACCTTTTGGTAAATACACCGGTTCTGCAATCCTGCCTTTTTTACCGATCTCATAATCATTGAGTTGGGCAAGGTCGGTTACGGAATTTTGGGCAAAAAACTCCCCTGTCAGCTTCTTTGTCGTGGCTTCTTCTGCCAGTGCTTTGGCACCATTTTCACAATATTCGGCAATTGGCGACCGGTCGTCGTCCGGATCAGGCCATGCACAGCTTGAACAATCAAACCCTCCCTTTTTATTCATGTGAAACAAAGCCTCCATACCACGTACGGGGCCTGCCTCATGCAAAACATCATCCAATGCGGCTATAACTGCAGGTATCCCGGCTGCCCATTTCTTGGGCTCAGTTACCTTTAAATCCAACAATTCCTCAGGATTTTCTGCCGCAGGCTGACCTTTTGTTTTATACATAAATTACTTCATCGACAATGGATTTGGGTAATTATCGCTTTGATCCTCAGATACATTATCCAAACAGGTAAAATCTTTTTCAATAAGCAATTGTACTTCGCCATAGCTACCTTCAAAACTTACCCTGTCGGTATTGGCAAATTGTGCTATCATTATTTTGGGTATATATGTTGTCATGATGTTATTTTTAAAGTCCACAGATAATTCATTATCAACTGTGTCCCGCAAAACATAGACCAATTTATTATCACCAAAATCCACATGCTCTTTTATGACACCATGACTGGCTAAATTGGCAACATCTGTTTTTGTTAGCCTGTATCTAATTCCGTTGCTTTTTATGCGTAATTTCATGCGTAGGTAGTATTATGCGATGCGCCGCGGTATATATATTAAAGCGATGGTTACGTAAAAAACCAACCAATGTGATATTAAATTCTTCTGCCAACTGAACTGCCAAACTTGACGGCGCGCCTACAGCGGCAATAATAGTAATGCCTGCCATGGCAGCTTTTTGTACCAGCTCAAAGCTGGCACGACCGCTTAATAATAAAATGGACTGTTTTAAGGGCAGTAAATTTTCATTTAAAGCCGCTCCTATTAATTTATCCAAAGCGTTGTGCCGACCCACATCTTCCCTGATCATCAATAATTTACCCGACAGATCAAACAAAGCGCAGGCATGCAGGCCGCCCGTAGATTCAAATATTTCCTGGTGTTCTGCCAAGATCTGTGGCAGTTCATGCAATAGGCCTGAACTGACCAAATTATCATCAGCTAAATACGCAAAAGGACTTACCGTACGGATGGCATTAATAGAACCCTTACCGCAAACGCCGCAGCTTGAGGTTGTATAAAAGTTGCGATCGGCGTTTTTTAACTGTGGGACAACGCCATCTTTTAAGCTTACCTGTATAACATTCTCTTTATTTTCTGCACAAGCTATAAAGGAATGAGCTGTTGCAGCAACGTCAGTAAGTTGTGTAATAATGCCTTCGGTAAATAAAAAACCAATGGCTAATTCTGCATCGTTACCGGGTGTACGCATGGTAACGGAGATATTTTGTACCGCGCGCTGGCTGGCTTTGCCATATTCAAGCCTGATCTCCAGCGGTTCTTCAATCGCAAGCGTGTCGGCTACGTTACTGCTCAACGTAGCGTAAACTTTGGTAACCGGTAAATTTACAGTAGATTTTTCAGGCATGTTTTATATAACAATTGATAGAATTGATTGTTTACTTTACAGCAATCTTTCTTGTAGATTTGTATACTAATATATATGAAAGTTAACATACTGGCATTTGGCATTGCAAAAGATATTTTTGGCGGATCGGCAATTGATGTTGAATTGGTTAATGACGCCACAGTTTTTAACTTAAAATACCTGTTAGAGAAGCAATATCCGCAATTAAAAAAACTGGCAACTTATATGGTTGCCGTAAATAACGAATACGCCCTGGATGGTGATACCGTACACGAGCGTGACGAAGTAGCTATTATACCACCGGTAAGCGGCGGGTAAACGCAAATAGCTATGGACAAACAGATCAAACTATCGGTTTCTACATTAAACGTAATGAATTGCGTTGATTGGGTAATGTCGCCCGAATGCGGCGGGATAGATGTATTTATAGGCACTGTACGCAATGCTACCAAAGGTAAAGCCGTAGTAAAACTGGAGTTTGAAGCCTACGAAAAAATGGCTGTAAGCGAATTAGAAAAGATAGCCGATCAGGCATCAACCAAATGGCCCGTGCAAAAAATACTGATCCATCACCGCACCGGTGTGTTACAAATTGGCGAAATACCCGTAATAATAGCTGTAGCAGCCGCACACCGGGACGCCGCTTTTGAAGCTTGCCACTATATTATTGATACCCTTAAACAAACTGTACCCATCTGGAAAAAAGAAATATTTGAGGATGGTGAGGTTTGGGTAGCAGCACACCCCTGATTTTAATGAGTGAATGAGTGAGGTTTGAATGAGTGAATGAGCAATGGTGAGGTTTAATCATCTTCATCTTTAAATCATTCTAATTCGTTTAATCTGTGATTCAGACAGCCTCAAACCACGCTTTCAGTCCTCCTTCTAAAGAAAACACTTTTGCCTCCGGCGATTTTTGCCTAATCTGTTTAACCGCCGCCGCACTTCGTTTGCCTGATGAGCAATAAAGCACCTTAACTTTGGGATTTGTTAAATAGGCCATATTTTCATCGATCTCATCAGCTTCAAAGTGGATACCGCCGATATCAATTTCGTCGCGTTCCTGGTCTCTGCGAATGTCAACCAATTCTAATGAATTATCTGCCAGGCCCTTTTTTACCTCAGCGACCGATAATGTATGCGCATCAACAGTTTGTGGTAATGAAATGATGTTGGTATTGGTCACTTTGCCAATTTTAATAATGTGGCTTTGTAAGGTCAGCGCGTCAAATACCATCACTTTGCCCGCAAGCAGTTCGCCGGTTTTAGTGATGTATTTAATAACCTCATTAGCTTGTATGCAGCCGATCATACCTGCAAGTGTTGGTATTACGCCCCCTTCGGCACAGTTTGGTATTTGTGCTGAGTTAACTTGCGGGAACATGTCGCGGTAATTAGGCGATCTTGAGCCATCATAATTAAGTATATTCCAAACTGCGGCCTGTCCTTCAAACTGGTAAATGGCGCCGTACACCACGGGTTTACCTGTAATTACGCAGGCATCATTAATGAGGTAACGGGTATCAAAATTATCCGTACCATCCACTACAACATCATATCCGCTGATGATATCCATTACATTGGTTGATGTGATCTTAACATCATGAGGCACCAGTTCAACATCAGGGTTTTGTTGTTGAAGCTTTTTACAGGCTAATAATGCTTTTTTTTGGCCCACGTCCTCAAGTGTGTATAAGATCTGGCGATGCAGGTTACCGACGGATACCGTATCAAAATCGGCAATGCCAATTGTGCCGACACCTGCGGCAGTTAAGTATTGAGCGGCAGGGCAGCCAAGCCCTCCTGCCCCTACTATCAAAACCTTTGCCCGTTGTAAAAGCCGTTGCGATGTTTCGCTAAAGCCCGGCAAGGCTATCTGGCAGCTATATCTTGAAAAATCAGTTTTCATAACTAAGCAGAAGCTATTTTTTGGTGGATCTGGCGTTTTATTTTTTCAAAATCTTCGGGTGTATTTACGTTGGTTAGCGCTTCGGCGTTTACAGGTTTTAACAAATGCGTATCGCTGTTAATTAAAACCTTGCGCGGGCATG
>JAQBOP010000044.1 GCA_028287975.1 Mucilaginibacter sp.
CCAGGTAATGGCTGACTTCCTTTCCGTGCCAGCTATCTTTAATGATCTTAAAGTCGCCCACCGCCATCATAAACAGGTAGGGTGAATGCGGCAGCTCCATCTTCCAGGTATCGGTACGGGTACCGTCAGGATTGTTTTTCTGCGATGCCAGGCGGCCATTGGATAAAGTCACATATTTGTCAGGGACAGTCATGCTGATCTCCTGGGTGGTTTTTTGATCCGGCTTGTCGATCGTAGGGAACCAGGCAGAATTATTTTCCGGCTCACCAAGCGTCCAGATCTGCGTTGGCTTATCCTTTTCGGTACCGTCCGGGTTGATAAAATACAAGCCATGTTCGTTGTCGCGCCTTCCCTTCAATTTTTCGGGTTTTGCTGTATATGTTATATAGAGTGTATAATTTTCAGAAGGGTGGTAAACTTTATCCAGCTTGATGTTTAGCGTCAAACTGTCGTATGCAAAATGCAACCGCACAGCTTTACTGTTTTTGATGGCTGCAACGGTATGAATATCCATGCCCTTGGCATCCAGCCGGACGGTGTCTGTCGGGTAAAAATGAGGATGCAGGGTCAGCCATTCCCTGCCGTATAAATAACGTTTTTTATAGTCAAAGCGCAAATTGAGTTTGGTATGCACCAGGTCATTGACTTTAGGGGCGGCTTCCCGGTAACCTTTTACCGGAAAGGCGGATTTGAGGTCCTGCGCCGAAAGCGGTGAAAGCAGGCCGTTCATGAGCATCAGGCAGCAAATAACAAATGTCAGGCAAATGATTTTTAGGGTATATCGTTTGATAGGTTTCATATACATTTTTAAGGTTAAAATAAGGCAGTAGTTTTCCAGGCCCCTTTTCAGGGCAGTAATTTTCAAAAAGATCATTTTAATATTTTACGGAACTGATTATGGTTTTTCCCGACGGTTGATATAAAAATAATAGCCCAGGAAACTGGCTGCAAGACTGAAGGACATGATCGCCAGAGAATGGATACCGAGTGGCCGGAAATAATCCACAAAGGACAAGCCTGTACCCACGCCCATTAACAGGGCAAACCACTTAATGGTCACATTTTTATTGTCGCTGGTAATGGGTTGTAACAACTGGGATACCACATGGTCCGGCGCGCCCTGTTCGATCAGCTTGCTTTTAAGCCGGAAGTCCAGTAGCCACTTGATAAAGGTGAGTATCAATACACCAAATACCACAATAGTTAGAATAGTACTGAACAGGTGCAGTGAATCATATTCAAAATTGAGTTCTGCTGACGATCCGGAATTTTGTGCAGCGGCGGCGGTCCATGTGCCTGCCACAGTGGCTATAGTGATGATACTTTTTTTCATGTTGTTTTATAATGCTGTTTATAAGGTATTAGAACGGTAGCTCCGTTTTAAGTTGCAGTTTATTTGTAATTTAAGATATTTAGCTGTTTCTGGTATTTCCGGAACATTTCGATGCCCTGGAAAACGATTATAAACAGGGTGACCAGGATGACCAAGAACATTGACACCGGCAAAATACCCGTGAACATTTTAAAAAAGTACAACCTGTATATATAAACCGGGATGCTGATTGAAGCCAACGCGCCAAAAATGAGCAAATAAAGCCAGCGCTCATCCCTATCCGTAGCGGTTTCTGGCTGGGGTAGCTGGGACAGCACAAGGCTGGCGACATCGAAGTCAAAAGCAGGCTGGAGCAACCCGTCCATTTCTGAAAAAATGAGCCGGTAGTTGGCTGCTTTAGCTTCACAGATCGCACATGAGCCGATATGTTTTTTCGTGTTTAAGTCCGCCGTCCCAAGCGCGTATTGCTGAATTTCTGCTTCGCTCAAATGATCGTTTTTCATAAGTCCTCTTTTTTATAGTTGGTCATTATATTTTCTTTTAATGTTTTCCGCGCACGGAACAGGTAGCTTTTTATTGTGCCTTCTGGTAAGCCGGTGATCTGCACCATTTCCTCGTTGCTCAGTTCTTCCCGGTATAAGCTAAGCAAGGTGCGGTAAACCGGCGGGAGTCTATCGATCTCTTTCTCCAGGATATTGTTTAATTCCTTTCTGATCAGCCTTGTTTCGATTTCATTTTCTGAAGGGCTTAAATTTTGGTTGCTAAGCCGCTCCAAAGTCAGATCGGCTGATTCTTCACCATCGCCCGTTTGGTCCAGCAACAGCAGCTTTTTTTTCTCCAGGTAATGCAAACAGGTATGGTAAGCGATCTGTCCGATCCAGGTGGAGAGTTTTGCCATGAACCGGAAGTTAGGCAGCCCATGATATGCTTTCAGATAAATATCCTGTACCAGATCTTTACGGTCACCACTGTTAGCGATCATTTTGAAAACGATCATCGCCACCAGTGCTTCCGTATTTTTGATGATCTTGCCGAAAGCATAGCGATCCCCGGCCAATACTTTTTCAACCAGTTCCTTATCTGCCGCATGATATTCCAAATGATGATCCACTTTCATGAATTAGACCGGTTCACGGTCATAAAGTTGCAATAATACTTTCACAAGTTTTTTAGAGACTTACTGAAGATATAAATTTCAGCCCCACTGGTCTAAGTTTAAAAACTTCGACCTAAAATATAACAAGCATTCTGCTTGTGAGTAATAATTTTAGGTTGCCTGCTTTTTCCGCTTTTTATTGCAAAAAGCTGCAAATAAATGCTTTTTTCTGACGCTTATTGATGTTTATTGTCTGAAGTTAGCAGGTTAGAAACTCTCCCGGCGAAGCTAATTCAATGTGATATTGACAATCTTAAAGTATAAATTTTTTCAGGCCGAGCCGAACAAATGGCAATATTTCATCGATCAAAAACCAATAAATTACAAACATCTTATATACAAGTATTTATATCTTTTTTACCTATAAATTTACTGACTTATCCTTTGTTTCATTTTGTTTCACCGGTTTTTGTTAGTTCATTTATTTTCAATACATTAACTCAAAATCTTGTTTCACTTGTTTCATTTGTTTCACACTTTCGTGAAACAAGCAGCACAAACAAACAGAAACTTATTTTAACTTGTACTGTTATGTTATTACCAAAATCATCAAAATTATGAAAACTTTAACAGTCCCCGGCGACCCACACTCCGTAACCGCAATCATGGTATCAAAAACAGAAGAATTTCATGATCACGAGGTTGTACACATCACTTCGTCTGACAGCGACAAAACTGTGGATAAGCGGATCTTTCGTGTGGTAGACGGTGGCGAGGATCATTGGGAATTGCAGTTTGAATAACTACAAGCTAACCCCAGATGAGGCCCTTGCCGGAAAAGTGTAGCTTAAGGATGTATCGGAGCAGCCATTTCTGCTTTGGCCTCGCGCATAACAAAAGTGCTTTCGATAGAGCCGATGGAAAACTTTTCGAACAGGTTGTTCATCAGGAAAATATGATAAGCATCCAGGTCCTTAACGGCTACCCGCAGAATAAAATCATATTGGCCCGACATATGGTAGCACTCCAATACTTCAGGTAGTTTTACAATCTCGTCTTCAAAATGGGTAATTATCTCTTTGCTGTGATCTTTTAAATGTACATGCGTAAACGCGGTAAATCCCCGGCCTATCATTTTGCTATCCAGCACCGCCACATATTTTTTGATATAGCCCTTATCCTGCATCCGGCGGATTCGGTCGTTAATAGTACTGGCGCTTTTAAACAGTTGCGCTCCTATCTCCTTATTGGTTAATCTGGCGTTATCCTGCAAGATCTGCAAGATACGGATATCGGTATCGTCGAGTTTATTCAGCATATCGTTTATTATTCGGCTATATCAAAAATAAACTTAATTTTTCGGATAATACACAGTTTATTCCAGATAAACCGTACAGATAACGCTTTTTAAGCCATCGTACTGTTTTTTAACCTATAAAAGCAGAACTTTAACTCATGAAATTGGTAACCTACAGGACAAACGACGGGGAACGGCAGGGGAAAATCGCCGGCGACAAGCTTTATGACCTGCTGACCGGCTCCCCGGTCAATAGTTACGAACTTTTAGCGCCGGTTCCCCGGCCTGTCTCCTGCCGTGACGGGTATGCCTTTCGGCAGCATGTAGCAGCGGCACGCCGTAACAGAGGCCTGACGATGATCCCTGAATTTGACCGGTATCCCATCTTCTATTTCACTAATCATAGCGCCATTTTCGGGCCGGGGCCAATTAAGGTCATGCCCGATCATTTAAATAAGCTGGATTTTGAACTGGAAGTAGCTATTGTAATAGGAAAACAAGGCCGGAATATTAAAGCTGCCGATGCAGATGAATATATAAAAGGGTATATGATCATGAATGATCTAAGCGCCCGAACACTCCAAATGGAAGAAATGCTGCTGAACCTGGGACCTGCCAAGGGCAAGGACTTTGCCACCACCACAGGGCCCTGGTTAGTTACACCCGACGAACTGGAACCCTACAAAGTAGCGCCAAAGCCCGGCCACATTGGTAATAACTATAATTTAGAAATGACCTGTAAGGTAAACGGCGTCGAGGTGTCGCGCGGCAACATGGCTGATATGGACTGGACCTTTGCTGAAATTATTGAGCGCGCGTCCTATGGATGCGATATTTACCCGGATGATGTTATCGGCTCGGGTACGGTGGGTACCGGTTGCTTTTTAGAGTTAAATGGAACGGGCTTGTTAAATGACCCCAACTATCAGCCCCAATGGTTGCAGGATGGCGATATGGTGGAAATGGAAATAACCGGCTTGGGGCTATTGGTCAATACCATAGTGGCTGAAGATACCGACTGGTCGATCTTAAAAATCAAGAAATGAAAAGTTTTGAGCTCAGCGACATGAATACGGCGCAAGTACATCGTTACCTGCAGTATGCTATTGCGCCCAGGCCAATTGCTTTGGTATCCACAGTTAACCGGGATGGTAAAGTAAACCTGAGCCCATTCAGCTTTTTTAACCTGTTCAGCGCCAACCCGCCGGTGGTTATCTTTTCTCCGGCACGCCGGATAAGAGATAATACGACCAAACATACCCTGGACAACCTCTATGAAGTGAGAGAATGCGTGGTGAACATAGTGGACTATGCTATCGTCTTTAAAGTAAACCAGGCCAGTGCCGAATACGCCAAAGGCGTAAATGAATTTGATATGGCCGGTTTAACCGAGCTGCCTTCAGTCCATGTCAAGCCGCCAAGGGTCGCCGAATCGCCGGTACAACTGGAATGTACTGTCGGGCATATCATGCCATTGGGTAAGGGCCCGGGTGCAGGTAACCTGGTCATAGCCGAAGTAAAGCTGATGCATTTAAGAGATGACCTGCTGGATGATGCGGGGCAGCCCATACAAGAGAATTTTGACCTGGTCGCACGCCTGGGCGGCGACTGGTATTGTCGTACAACAGATCTGTTTCAATTACCAAAACCCATATAGTTATGCCAAGCTATCATACATTAGGGAACATCCCGCACAAAAGGCATACGCAATTTCGTAAGCCCGATGGCAGTTTATATGCCGAGGAACTGGTTTCTACCGAAGGTTTCTCCAGTGTTTACTCACTGGTTTACCATGCGTACCCGCCTACAATGGTGAAGGAACTGGGTGAGCCATACTCGGTAGAGCCGAAGATCGCGCGCGAAAAACATCTAAAGCATACCAGCCTTATCGGTTTTAATGTAAAGCCCGAAGATGATTATTTGCAAAGCCGTAAACCTGTTTTGGTGAACAGCGACCTGCATATCTCGTTAGCGGCACCGCGCCGGTCTATGACAGATTATTTTTATAAAAACAGCCAGGCTGACGAAGTGATCTTTATACATGAAGGTTCCGGAACTTTGCATACAGGGTATGGTCAAATTAAATTCGGCTATGGCGATTACCTGGTTGTGCCAAGAGGAATCATTTATCAGATTGAATTTGATACCAATACTAATCGCCTGTTTATTATAGAAAGTTTCAGCCCCATACGCCCCCCTAAACGCTATTTAAATATCTACGGACAGCTCATGGAACATGCGCCTTATTGTGAGCGGGATATTCGTAAACCAACTGACCTGCAAATGCATGATGAAAAGGGTGATTTTAAAATATTGATCAAAAAGCAGGGCCTGATATATCCCTATATTTATGGCACACATCCTTTTGATTTTGTAGGCTGGGATGGGTTTCATTATCCCTGGGCATTCTCTATCCATGATTTTGAACCGATAACAGGGCGGTTACACCAGCCACCTCCGGTACACCAAACCTTTGAGGGCAATAACTTTGTGATATGCTCATTTGTACCCAGGAAGTTTGATTACCACCCGCTGTCTATACCGGCGCCATATAATCATAGTAACGTGGATAGTGATGAAGTGCTATATTATGTGGATGGTGATTTTATGAGCCGGAAAAGTGTGGTAAAAGGGCAGATCACCCTGCACCCCGGCGGTATCCCGCATGGGCCGGCGCCGGGTTCTGTAGAGAGATCTATCGGCAAGGAAGCTACGGATGAACTGGCTGTGATGATAGACCCTTTTCGCCCGTTAATGCTGACCGAAAACGCCCTGAAAATTGAAGACGAAAATTATTATAAAAGCTGGATAGCCTAATATTATGGAAACAGAAGCAATAGAAAAACAAAATAAGAGTGTCGACTTTCTACCACTGAATGGCACCGATTATGTAGAATTTTACGTGGGCAACGCCAAGCAGGCGGCGCATTTTTATAAAACCGCTTTTGGCTTTCAGGACCTGGCCTATTCCGGGCCGGAAACCGGCGTGCGTGACCGCGCTTCCTATGTTTTACAGCAAGGCAAGATCAGGTTAGTACTAACCACACCGCTGCATTCAAACCACTTCATTGCCGAACATATTAAAAAGCATGGCGATGGCGTAAAAGTATTGGCCCTGTGGGTTGATGATGCTTATGACGCATTTGAACAAACCACCAGCCGCGGGGCCCAACCCTATCAACAGCCACAAACCGTGACTGATAAATACGGTGAAGTGCGCACCAGCGGTATCAAATTATACGGCGAGACCGTGCATTTGTTCATTGAGCGAAAAAATTATAATGGCTTGTTTTTACCGGGCTATGCTGCCTTGCATACAACCTATAACCCTACCCCTACCGGATTGTTATATGTTGATCATTGCGTGGGCAATGTAGGTTGGCATAAAATGAATGAGTGGGTTAGTTTTTATGAAGATGTGCTCGGCTTTAAAAACATCCTGACCTTTGATGATAAAATGATCTCTACCGAGTATTCGGCGCTGATGAGCAAGGTAATGAGCAATGGCAATGGCTTTGTCAAATTCCCGATAAACGAACCGGCTGAAGGTAAAAAGAAATCGCAGATAGAGGAATACCTGGAGTTTTATGAGGACGAGGGTGTGCAACATTTAGCTCTGGCTACACATGATATTGTACAAACTGTAACCAACCTGCAAAGCCGGGGCATTGAGTTTTTAACCGTGCCAACCACTTACTATGATGAACTGGAAGCGCGGGTGGGTACAATTGATGAGGATATCGAACCGTTAAAAAAATTGGGTATCCTGGTTGATCGCGACGATGAAGGTTATTTATTACAGATTTTTACCAAACCTGTCGAAGACAGACCTACCTTATTCTTTGAGATCATCCAGCGCAAAGGTGCCAAATCATTCGGTGCAGGCAATTTTAAAGCTTTGTTTGAAGCAATTGAAAGAGAACAAGAACTTCGTGGCAATTTATAATGAACGATTTTGGTAATAAACAGGTAGCGGCATTGCCCAAACATTTGAGGCAGTACATTGTGGAGCAGCATTATGGGCATTATACCCCGGTTGACCAGGCGGTATGGCGTTATGTAATGCAGCAAAATTATGCTTACCTAAAAGATGTAGCCTATTATCCCTATATCCCCGGGCTTAAAGCAGCAGGGCTAATGATCGAACGTATACCCCGTTTACAGGAAATGAATGATGCCCTGGGCAAAATTGGCTGGGGCGCGGTAACCGTTGATGGTTTTATTCCTCCCGCGGCCTTCATGGAATATCAGGCTTACCGGGTATTGGTTATTGCAGCAGATATCCGCCAGTTGAAGCATATTGAGTATACCCCTGCTCCCGATATTATTCATGAATCAGCCGGGCACGCACCGATTATCGCCGACCCGGATTACCACCAATATCTGAGCTATTTTGGCACCATCGGTGCCAAGGCCATGTATTCGGCACAGGATCATGAGTTGTATGAAGCTATACGGGCGCTTTCTATTTTGAAAGAGATGCCCGATGCCGATCCCGAAGAAATAAAAAAAGCCGAAGAACAGGTTGCTTTTTATCAGCAAAACATGGGCGAACCTTCTGAAATGGCGCTTCTGAGCCGTCTGCACTGGTGGACTGTAGAGTATGGGCTGATCGGTACACTGGAAAACCCGAAGATCTATGGCGCTGGTTTATTGTCTTCCATCGGCGAAAGCGCCACCTGTATGCAACCTGGTGTGAAAAAATTGTGGTATACCGCTAATGCAGTGAACTATGCCTATGATATTACCCAGCCACAGCAGCAATTATTTGTAACACCAACCTTTCAAAACCTGATCGGGGTGCTGGAGGACTTCGCTAACAAAATGTCGTTTAGGATTGGCGGAAGTTATGGCTTACAAAGAGCGTTGGAAAGCGGCAACACCTGTACCGTAGTTTATAGTTCGGGGCTGCAGGTATCCGGAACGTTGTCAAGCTTTATGCCCGATGCTTATATTCAATTTACGGGCCCGGTCGCCCTGGCGGTTGACGACAAACAATTAGCAGGACATGATAAAGATCACCATAAAGATGGCTACGGTTCCCCTATCGGAAAATATGAGATTTTTCAGGCAGGAGATCAAACAGAATTAAAATTTGAAAGTGGTATAACGGTACGTGGTAAAATAAAAAAACAATTACCGCAATTAATCACCTTTACCAACTGTACAGTTACTAATGCAGACGGTAAAACATTATTTGCCCCCGACTGGGGCGATTATGATATGGCCGTAGGCGATAACATTATTTCAGTATATAGCGGGGCGGCCGATAAGGATACTTTTGAAGAAATTGGCTATCGACCAAAAACTACCACCTACCACCCAACTTACAGCAATGACCAAATTAACCTGCACCGTCTGTATCAGCAGGTACGAAATTGCCGGGAAGAAAAGACCGGGCACGAAAGGTTAGCCCGGGTATTTGAGCAGCTTTATCAAAATTTTCCGGATGATTGGCTATGTGCGCTGGATATTTTGGAGCTGTTAGACCAGCAAGAACCTTTAGCCATAACAGTTGCGACCTATTTAAAAACTAAAGCTGCTTCATATCCGAAACTCATGAAATTGATCATTGACGGCTTAACCGTGATAAACCGGAACTCATTTAACCCTGATGCTTTTCGTCTCTCATGAGCAATTATTCGACCTGTTAAATGGATGTTCACTTTGTGAAAAAGTGAATATCCATTTAGTTTGATCTGAAACCTGATATATACTGTTTTGCTATTTTATTTAAGACTGGTGTAGGTATTCAACGACGTAGCAGGAGAATTTTGTAAATTAAATACCACAACTTTATTAAGTCCATTTTTTAGGTAAGACGCAGGGCAATATAAGCGCTGCTGCGGGCCGCGATTCCAAAATCTGCCTAAGTTATGCCCGTTTACAAATAAAACCCCTTTGCCGTATTTACTCATATCAAAATAGGTGTCGCCTGTTTCTGCAAGAGTAAACGCTCCTTTTAAAAACTTCGCTTTATCATTTATGGCATTTGCATCTGCCGAAGGCTTTAAGTTTTTCACAAAGGTTTCGTCAACCGGCAGTTTGTAAATTGCCCAATCCATTAAGGTCATTCCATTTAATGTAACCCGGTCTGTAATTCCCTTTCGGTCAATGATATATTGTGCAAAGTTAATATGCCCCATACCTTCAACCAAAATATCAAGTACTGGGTTTGCAACGTCGCTTTTTGGTATATTAATGGTCCACTTTCCGCCATCCCTATAAATGCTGTCAATGTATTTGCCATTCAAAAATATCAGGGCATAATCATGTGGTTCGGTAATAGTAAGCTTGCCACTTTTGTGTCCGATAAGGTGTGTACGATATAGTATCAACCCCTGGTTCTGGTCAAACTCCTCCATAGGTTTTGGCTGTGCCGAATAAATTGGCTGTGGAAGGTTTTGCCAGATAGTAGTAAAAGGTTGCAGTTTTATTTCGGGTATAGTAATTGTTTTAATGGATTTCGGGATTTCAGGAATTTTATAAGACACATACTCCCCGATGAGTTTGCGCATCATCCGGTATTTTGGTGTGGCATTGCCTTGTTCATCTATCGGTGCATCATAATCATAGCTGGTTATGTCAGGCTGGTACTCTGTTGCCGAACCTGCATTTGCCCCCGCTGTATAACCAAAATTGGTACCGCCATGAATAACATAAAGGTTAAATGATCTTTTATTTTTTAACAGGTAAGTAAGTTCTTTGCGAATAGATGGGGTATCGGCAGTTGCCCATTTCTCGCCCCAATGTGTTAACCACCCCGGGTAGGTTTCACTGCTGAAAGATGGCATATCAGGGTCGGCTTTTGTGGCCTCGTCAAAATCAGCGTCACTGGTACCGCTATCCAGGCCAATGGCTGTGCCCGGCAAATGTCCGGCGTCCAGCATATATGGAGTGGCACCATCGGCAGTGTAAAAAGGCACTTTAATGCCATTACTTACCCATAGTTGTTGCAGTTTCTTTAAATATTGTTTGTCATTACCATAACTTCCGTATTCATTCTCTACCTGCACCATTAAAATGGGGCCGCCATTTACGCATTGTAATGGTGCAACCTCTTTAGCTAAATGTTGTACATAACCGGTAAGCGCATTTATATAACGCGGATCCATACATCTTACCTTAATATCAGGGATTTTAAGCAGATAAGATGGCAGGCCGCCAAAGTCCCATTCGGCACATACGTATGGTCCCGGACGCAGTAAAACCCACATACCCTCTTCTTTACAGATCCTTATAAATTCTGCTACGTTATGGTTGCCCGTGGTAAAATCAAAAATATCGGGTTTGCTTTCCTGGTAATTCCAAAACACGTAAGCCGCTATGGTATTACAACCCATTGCTTTGGCCATTTTAATTCTATGCCGCCAGTATTCATGTGGTATGCGTGCCGGGTGCATTTCGCCGCTAATGATCTGGAATGGCTTGCCATCTAATAAAAATTCAGACTTGCTTAATTTAAAGGTATGCCGTACCTGTGCCGATACCGGCTCATGGCTCGTTATTAATATTAGCGCAAAAGCTACAAAAAGTATATTTCTGATTTTTTCCATAAAATTTTTTGAAAGTTAATAAATGTATCTCACAAAATCCGGTTGGGTTGTTTAACTGCAAAAAATTGACGCATATTGTCGTAAATCGATTTTAATTGACGATTATCGTCGCCTATGATCTAAATTCACTGACCAATTCATTGAAATATTTTGGAAACCTGATCCGTTGCGAGAACACTTACAAGTAAACATACGTTATCAAAAAACCTGATAGCCTATCGAATTTATTGATTAGGTTTATCTTAAGTAATCACCTAATTTTATATGTATTACCATCCCAATACATAAACTTAAAAACATGGAAAACGAATCAAATGACATCAGTAAATGTCCGTTTCACAATGGCAGTATGAAACAAAATACTGCAGGCGCTGGCACCCGGAACCATGACTGGTGGCCCAACCAGCTTAAAGTCAGTGTACTACGACAGCCATCTTCGCTCTCTAATCCATTGGGAGAAGATTTTAATTATGCCGAAGCTTTTAACAGCCTCGACCTGCAAGCCGTAAAAAACGACCTACACACATTGATGACCGACTCGCAGGACTGGTGGCCTGCAGATTTTGGACATTATGGGGGCCTGTTTATCCGCATGGCCTGGCACAGCGCCGGGACCTACCGGGTAACAGACGGTCGCGGAGGAGGAGGCGCTGGTTTGCAGCGTTTTGCCCCGCTGAACAGTTGGCCCGACAATGTAAGCCTTGACAAGGCCCGCAGGTTGCTCTGGCCCATCAAACAAAAATACGGACGCAAGATCTCCTGGGCCGACCTCATGATCCTGGCCGGCAATATAGCCCTGGAATCAATGGGCTTTAAAACTTTTGGCTTCGCGGGAGGACGTGAAGATGCCTGGGAAGCCGATGAGTCGGTATACTGGGGCGCTGAAACGACCTGGCTGGGCGGCGATCTGCGTTACGCGCATGGCTCAGAAGGCGTAGTAGAAAACCACGGCGTACTCGTATCAGACGACGATGCTGATGGCGACATCCATGCCCGCAACCTTGAAAAACCACTGGCTGCCGTACAAATGGGCTTGATCTATGTCAATCCTGAAGGCCCTGACGGCAACCCAGATCCGATAGCCGCCGCGAAAGATATCCGTGATACTTTTGGCCGCATGGCGATGAATGATGAAGAAACAGTTGCCCTGATTGCAGGCGGGCATAGCTTTGGCAAAACCCATGGTGCTGCTTCAGCCGATAATGTGGGCAAGGAGCCGGAGGCGGTTGATATAGATTTGCAGGGCTTTGGCTGGAAGAATAGCTATGGTTCCGGCAAAGGGGCAGATACCATTACCAGCGGACTGGAAGTGACGTGGACAACGACGCCGACCAAGTGGAGCAATAATTTCTTTGAGAACCTGTTCGGGTTTGAATGGGAGCTTACCAAAAGCCCGGCTGGTGCGCATCAATGGGTAGCTAAAAATGCAGAAGCGATCATTCCTGATGCTTACAACGCCGGTAAAAAACATTTGCCTACGATGCTGACCACCGACCTCGCTTTAAGGTTCGACCCGGCCTACGAAAAAATAGGAAGGCATTTCCTGGAAGACCACGAAGCATTTTCTGATGCTTTTGCAAGAGCGTGGTTCAAATTAACGCACCGCGATATGGGCCCGCATGCCCGTTACCTTGGCCCGGATGTACCGCAGGAAATCTTGCTCTGGCAAGACCCTATTCCGGCACTTGACCATCCGCTCATCACTGAAAACGATATCGTGACATTGAAGGAAAAGGTTTTAACCTCTGGATTAAGTGTAAACGAACTAATTTCTACCGCCTGGGCCTCGGCTTCCACTTTTCGTGGTTCCGACAAACGCGGAGGTGCCAACGGCGCCCGTATCCGGTTGGCACCTCAAAAATACTGGCAGGCAAACAACCCCGCGCAGCTGCAAAAAGTGTTGGGCGTATTAGAGAGAATTCAAAATGAATTTAACAGCGGCCAGTCAGACGGTAAAAAAGTTTCGCTTGCCGACCTGATCGTGCTGGCCGGTGGCGCAGCCGTCGAAAAAGCAGCTCAAGATGCAGGGCATGCCCTTACTGTTCCATTTACGCCTGGCCGTATGGATGCCTCGCAGGAGCAAACCGATGTAGAATCTTTCGGCTACCTGGAACCTATAGCTGACGGCTTTCGTAATTTCCGCAAATCAAAAATGCCGGCAGCTACCGAGGCCCTGCTAATTGATAAGGCCCAGCTACTTACGCTGACCGCGCCGGAGTTGACCGTACTTATCGGCGGGCTGCGGGTACTGGATACTAATTTTGATGGCTCCAAACATGGCGTATTTACTTCACGCCCTGGACAGCTCACCAATGATTTCTTTATCAATCTGCTCGATATGCGTATTGCCTGGAAAGCAAAAGACGCCAACAAAGAAGTTTATGAAGGTAGTGACCGTGCTAACGGCGCACTTAGATGGACTGCTACACGCGCCGACCTTGTCTTTGGCTCAAACGCTGAGCTTCGCGCTATTGCAGAAGTATATGCCAGTACAGACGCGCAGGAAAAATTTGTCAAGGATTTCGCGATAGCTTGGAATAAGGTCATGAACCTGGACCGATTCTAAATCACAGGGCACTGCTTGACGATTCAACAATTTTATCTTAACCATATAAAACAAAAAAGCACTGAAAATCGGTGCTTTTTTGTTTGGTGTGGGTGAGTTAATGCGGTTTTCGGCATAAAGCGCGGGATGTCAATAAATTTTATATTCATGAAAAAATATCTTAAATCGCTGATTTAATATATTTTATGAGCAAGACTGACCTACTTTGTGCACATGTCTGTGCGCTTCTCGAACCATTTTATTGATGATTTGGAAAGATTGGCAAGTTTAAGCATAGGCAGTAATTGTTTTTAATGAGAAATAATTCCCCGTAATTTATTCTAAAATATATTTAAAATTTAATTCACAGAGATCAAGTTTGGCCATTTTTTGTATGGTTGCAACCAACAAGGCTTGAGATATAATTAAAGCATCTGAATACTCATTTATATATTTATTGTAGCTTTCTAATCCGTCATGTATATGAAAATAATTTGGAAAGTCTCTACCACCATGAACAAAACTTGATCGATAATCATACATTTTTGTTAATCGATTCTTAAATTCTTTTATTTCGCCTAAAAAAACCTGAGCCTTTCTTCTTACCTGTTCACCAATTCCCTCTTTCCCTTTTACGTACAGAGCCTCAATTCCTACCATTGACCAAAAAAGGTTTTCAATTTCACTTTCCTTAGAGCTATATAAATGTGAGAATGCATTTATTGCTCTACCTAAACTATTGGTTGATAGTTCATCAATGCCTGCAGGCGATACTTTAGTCAAGTACCAATTCCAAGTTTTTAATAGATCAAGAGATTCAAACACAGGCCATTTTTTCTCAAGAGAACTAGCTAAAACTTCGGTTGATCTAAACCTTAAATCGGTTAATTTTTTAATAAATTTTCTATTCATAAACATTAATCCTATACCGTGATGAAATGCTCCCATTCTTGCTATATCTAAGGAAATCATAAAATCATAAAACCTTTTTTCAAAGGTATCAGATAGGATATATTTTATGTAAAAATCATTAGAACTAATATCTTTTGATTCAAATTCTTCATAGTTCTTATCGTCAAAATTAATAGTAGCTGAAAATTTCAAAATCACTTCGTCTCTGCCATACTGTTTATGTAGATTCCACAATACTTTTTTACCCTGGTCTAGTTCAGTTAATTGCTCTATTTTTAATTTTACAATTTGCGTATCAACTGGAAAATTTATTTCCAAAATACATAATTCAGAAATTAAATTGTTCATCAATTCGATACATTCAACAGGTTCAACTCTTAAAGGGATTATCATACCCTGATAAATCTCGAATTCAGCTTTATTCATTAGTTACTTTATAGATTATTAATATCTTGTAAATCTATCCAAAAATTGAAAATAAAAACGGCCTAGCATTCGCTAAGGTCGTTTGGTTAATCTATTTGTTCCAGCGGCAGGGCCGTTGGGGTGGTCGCCTGTTGCTGAAAATCCCTGGTCAGCCGGGTTAGCGCTCTTTTGAGCCTGGTTCCTTCCTTTTTTAAGTTGCTTAAGGCTTCGCTGTTCCCGATCTCTGCCCTGGAAAAAAGCTGGATAGCCAATTGGTTGTCATGCCAGTCGCCGATTGCGGTCTGCACCTTTTCGAGATAACCTCCGTTAAAAGGCAGGTCTAGTTTGGGGCAGACCAGCTGGTAATTGTAGATCAGTATTTTTAGTTGCTTGCGGCAATTATGCAGTTCCTCATCAAAGCGGTGCCGCGCTAAAATTGCGGCCATGGCTTTGAGCTGCTGCCGGTAATACAGGCTGATGTGCAAATTGTTGACGGAAACGATCCGTTTGCTGAGCTTGCGGCGTGTTCTCCTAAGTCGCGCGAGGTGTTGTCCACTACGGGCGTTAAATATTTTGGCCGCCCTTTTCATCAGCAGCCGCTGATCCCGGATCAGGCTGGCGGAGTCACCGGGCTGTGCTTTGGCCAGTTCCTGGTTGATATAGGCGTTCCGGATCTCACCGGCCTGTTTAAACACCTTGCGGACGGGTTTGAAGTGCTGCTCCAGGGCGGGTTCTTTTGCCGCGCTGTCCGCCAGGATAAAAAAGGCGCGCAGCTTTTTGACGCGGGTACGAAAGTGGTGCAACTCTTCCTGTTCGCCTTTTTTGACGAAGGATTCGAGATGGCCTTTCATAGACCGCCATTCCTTAGCCAGGTATTTTCGTTCCGTCTTCGTTTTCATAACATATCTTGATAGGTATAACCACTTGGGCAGTTAATCTGTTTACGAAAACTTACCAGGCTTCTTTGCTGTTGGTCAAAACCTTTTACTATTCAAAGTGTAATTCATACATATGAGCAAACAAGTGCTTTTTATACAAGGCGGGGGCAACGGTGGTTATGGGGCTGACGCCAAATTGGTGGCGTCGCTGCAAAAGGCATTGGGGAAGGCTTATGAGCTCCATTATCCCCAGGTGCAAACAGATGAGGCTGCCCCGGATTTTGGCTGGTTGAAGCAAATCAGCGCTGCAATTGGTCAACTCAATGGTACTATAATTCTGGTCGCCCATTCCTTAGGCGCGTCATTGCTACTGAAATACCTTGCTGAAAATGAGGTTCAGAAAAAGGTAGCCGGTATTTTTTTGCTGGCTACGCCATTTTGGGGTGGCAGCGAGCAATGGATACAGGGATTAAAATTGCAGGAAGGTTTCGCCGAAAAGCTGCCGGAAAATAGCCGGATATTCTTTTACCATTGCCGTGATGACGGAGAGGTACCATTTGATCAGTTGGCTGCTTACCGGCATAAGCTTCCGGCGGCGACCTTTCGCGAAATGGAAAGCTGTGGACACCAGTTCGGTAACGATCTCAGTTTGGTAGCAAATAATATCAAGGTCCTGTAATTTTTTGTTAGGCTAATTTAACATGTATTGTTTGCAGGAACAGGTTGTCATTGTCTTTTGCTTCGTCTGGGGTGATGATGTTCGTCATAGGATAGCAGGTAAAATAGTTGGAACAGGTTGGCACTAACCAGGAACAAATAACAAGTTGAGTAATGCCAGTCAGGTTATTTTGGAAATCGGCATAAACCTACGGAACAAAACCCGGTTAATTAAAAGACAAGCGCAGATAGTTTGTTTGAGCCGGATATGCTGGTTGAGTTTCATGACCGGTTATTAAAAATACAACCACCTGATGAAAGCCGCCAGGAAGACGACCAGCCAGAAGATAAGCGTCAGGCTCATTTCCCTGTTGATCCAGAAAAGAACTTCGTCCCAGGCTCGTTTTATTTTTTCATCCAATCTCATGATGAAGTGTGGTTAAAAAAGCGGTAAGGCCGACTTCCAGATTTTCAATATATTTTTAAAGGAATCTGCCTCATCGCGTACCAGGATAAATACGTTTTTGTTTCTGTCCGGACAATGTTCGTCGATGACCCGGTGGATCTACTGTAGGATAGTACCATAATTTTGTTCGCAGTTATTCCGGCTGATGATAACCGTTACCGGGTCATCCGGGCAGGTCACTTCACCCGCATCACCCAACTCGGTACGCAGCAGTTGGGTAACATGAGTTTTGAGCGTTAATTCCTTTGTTGCCATATCTTTTATTATTTAATAAAAAATGTGGCAAAAGGACAGGCCACCGCTGTGTCATCATCAAATGAACGGCTAAATCTGGTGCGGAACGGGTGATATACAGTATGTAACTGCAAAACGAGAGTTTTTGATAAACAAGGCGGTACAAGTATTGTTTAAGCTCCCGCGTCTTTTTTATTTAAAATGAACAAGAGGCCAAACAATATCCCGCCCGGCTGGGTTTAAAACCTGTAGTTGTTCCCTGATGGCAAAATTAACTTAAATAGCAATGGAAATTTCCCGGACATAGCATAGCCGGTGATGGATAATTCGTTGGTAGTAAACAGAGAGGATAATGGTTCACTGTGGCCTGGGACTTTGCCTGGATAGGCAGCGCGGTAATGATTAAGTTGTGCACTGACCGGCCAAAAAACAGCAGGTACTTATACGTCTAAAAGACTTTAATATAAACGGCTGGTTCGCTTATTTATTGTGGCCCGGCATCAATTATTAATAAGATATCGCCAACATCATTTTTGGTTAAAAAAAGGAAACCAGCGGCACGCTGTTTCTGGATACCGAAAACATTAAAGGTTGAATTTAATCAACCTTTAATGCGGTTTTCGGCAATTATAAAAATTATTTAAAGTTAGGATTTTGTACTAAAACTCCTTTACTCTTATCAATCTCGACTTGAGGTAATGGGAAATAATAGTTTTTAGGCCTTATAAAGGTTACAGTTTTGTTTTGGTCGATAGGAGCCTTTGAAACAGGCAAGGCATATATGGCTGCGATATCGACAATTTTGTCTTTATCCCAGCGCATCAGGTCCTGGTGGCGTTCGCCTTCGCCGGCAAGTTCAACCCTACGTTCGTGGATCAGTTCTTTCATACCCGCTCCCGAAACAGGTTTTAGCAACGGCGAAGCTCGGTGCCTTACCTGGTTGATCAATGCGTCGCCTGCACCCGCACCATTGGTACGGATCAAAGCCTCGGCCACCAATAAATAAATATCAGCCGAACGCAACAATGGCACAGCAAAAGAGTGATCAACACCTCCGCCGGTAGCAGCCGAATT
>JAQBOP010000060.1 GCA_028287975.1 Mucilaginibacter sp.
CGGTTTCGGCACACTTAACGGCGAAACAGTGATGTTTATAGGCCATCAAAAAGGGCGCAACACCAAGGAGCGCCAGTACCGTAATTTCGGTATGGCCAACCCCGAAGGTTACCGCAAAGCCTTAAGGCTGATGAAACTTGCCGAGAAATTTGGCAAGCCTGTAGTTACCTTAATTGACACGCCGGGCGCGTTCCCGGGCCTTGAGGCCGAAGAGCGTGGCCAGGGCGAAGCCATAGCACGCAACCTGCTGGAAATGGCCGTATTAAAAGTGCCTGTTATTTGTGTGATCATTGGCGAAGGTGCATCAGGCGGTGCATTGGGTATTGGTATAGGCGATAAGGTGATGATGCTGGATAACTCATGGTATTCGGTGATATCGCCCGAGAATTGCTCGACCATCCTGTTTAAAACATGGGAGCAAAAAGAACGCGCTGCAGAAATGCTAAAACTAACATCGACCGAGATGTATAAGAATAAGCTGATTGACGGCGTGATCAAAGAACCGCTTGGCGGCGCACACCAGGATCCGGTAGCTATGGCCAATATCTTAAAGAAACAATTATTAAAAGACCTTAAAGCCCTTAAAGAGCGCGACGTTAACGAACTGGTTACCGAGCGGATCGACAAATTCTGTTCGATGGGCGTGGTGCTTGAAGGTTAAAAGATAAATAGTATTCAAAAATAAAAGGGCATCATAATAAACGTGATGCCCTTTGTTGTTTAAGGTTAGGTAAGAATAAGTTATTGCTCCTGCGTGTTATGCGGTTTAGTTTAATGTAGCGGATATTTTAGGTAATTTGTCGTGGTCATTTCACAGGTTAATGTTGCTGTCTAATTTAATATTGATGTTAAAACTTTTTTGCGCATCGGCCATATTGGTGCAAAATGTAGATATGACGGCGATGAAAATAATTTTAAGCATTAGTGCAGGTTTTAGGTGACTGATAATGTTGTTGTTATGTAAATATAGCACTACTATTTAAGACTGTGTTTTCTTTAACATTTATTAACACAGTGTAACTATTTCAAAATAACAAAGGGCAACATGATAATCATGATGCCCTTTGTTATTACGCTGTTTTGTAAAAACTTAATACTGCAATGTCGCCCCAAAATCTTTAATATAATGGTCAAGCGGAGCTTTCCATTTTTCGCTCAAGGCAGGATTATAGGTTTTGGTATAGGTTACTATTTGGTTTAAAAGTGATAAACTAAAGCGGATCTGGTTATTATTGGCCGGTTTACCATCCTTAAACTGAAGATAGTTATAAGCCAGCGAGTTGTTTATGTAATCAGCTATCTTGTTAATTTCCTTGTCGGCCGAGTCGGTTTGGCCTAATTCATAAGAAAGTTTGGCCATGTAAAACTGTCGCCAGGCAATTTCCGGTGCGGGTATAATGTCGGGCGTTACCTCACGATATTTTGCCAGTGCATTTTTTGCCAGATCGGCGCGGCCCTCTTTCCGCAGGTTATCTATCAGGCTTAAATAAGAGCGGGTAATGAGCGGAAACATCTGGGTTAGTGATACATCATCTAAATATTTGGCAGTTTTTAAATTACCCCATTTAAATTTGTTCATGAGGTTATTATACATTACTACGCTGTTGGCCTGCCCTGATTCTGAAGCCGCGGCCGCGGTATCCGGTTTTAATGGCAATAAGCGATAGGCAAAGCCCTCGTTATATAAATATTTGTTAAGTCCCATGAAATTGTCAGAGGGCACGCTTACCGCAAAATAGATAGGGCGTTTCCAGTTATTGTGCGCTAATACATCCATCAGGGCCAGGTTATCCTTGGTAACATAAGCACCCGGATAAGTAAAGTTAAGCACCGTATCTATCTGTGCTTTTTTATCGGCAGATAAAGTGCCGGTGCTTATTACCTGGTCGGGGTTAATGCTAAGCCTGAAATTTTTTGTAGGCAGATAATTCACCTCTTCGCCGCTTTGCATTTGCGCCATTACCTGTTTATTGTCAGATGTTATAAAGTCAAACACATCTTTTAACTCTAATGATCCGGGTATTTTGGCGTCATTATAAAAAATGACATCGCGTGTGCCTGCTTTAAATTTACTGTCGTCCATGGTGATTGGCAGCGGGGCAGATTCGTTCATTTTGGTTTTCATCTGCTTAATATACCAGTCTGTACCCAACAGACTCAGATTTACAATACGTACATACGGGCGCACATACTCTACCTATTGTATATACCAAACAGGGAAGGTATCATTATCGCCATAAGTAAATAAAATAGCGTTTGGCGCGCACGAGTTAAGATAATTGTATGCCATATCATGCGGTGTAAGCTTGGTAGAGCGGTCATGGTCGTCCCATTCCTGGTTAGCCATTAAAATAGGGCCAACGCTTAAACAAACCACGGTTGACAGGATAGCCGCGTTTTTAGCCCTTTCTTTTTTACTTAACAGGTCGGCAATGCATAAAACCGCTAATCCTATCCAAATTGCAAAAGCGTAGAATGAGCCCGCATAGGCGTAATCACGTTCACGGGGTTGTAAGGGGTCCTGGTTAAGGTAAAGCAATATGGCTATGCCGGTAAAAAAGAACAGCACTGCAACCACGCCGGCATCTTTTTGGTTGCGTTTAAAATGGAAGTATACACCCAGTAAACCTAATATCAGCGGTAAAAAGAACAAACGGTTGTAGCTTTTACTTTGGGTTACCGAGTAAGGTAATGCCTTATTAAAGTTCCAGCCACTTATCCAGTCGCCGTCTATGCCTTTTTCCTGCCCGTCCTGGTCATTGGCACGTCCAACAAAATTCCACAGGAAATAACGTGTGTACATTTGGTTGACCTGCCAGCTAAAAAAGAACGAAAGGTTATCGGCAAATGTCGGGCTTTGCCCTTCGCTTAAACCGGTCCAATTACGGTAAAACTGTGCATGGCCGGGCTTTTCGCTAAACATACGCGGGAAAATAGTATTCCTGTCGTAAACCGAGTTTAGCTTTTTACCGGCTATTTCATATCTCTTTTCGCCGCGACGGTAAATGTTCGCGCCGTCGTTTTGTTCGGTAACTTTCGAATCAAAATATTGGCCGTACAGCAAAGGCGTATCGCCGTACTGGTCGCGGTTAAGGTAACTGTTCAAAGCAAAGGCGTCCTGCGGGTTACTGTTGTTAAGGTTAGTGCCGGCCTTCGCGCGGATCACGATCATCACAAAAGAGCTGTAACCAAAAAGTATAAAGGCGGTACAAACTAAAAAGCTATTTAAGGCAAACCGTTTGGTACGTATTTTAACGCCGTACTCTAACAGGGCAGCAATAACTATCGCCATAATAAAACCTGTTATGCCAGCGGCGATAGTTAAGGTTAAAACAAAACATACTGCCGAGGCAATGATGATCTTATTAGATGGTTTAACCGTGTAAGCTATGCCGGTAATGATGGTGGCAAACAACAACAGGAAAAACGCGATAGCGCCGCTGCCGAAACCGAAGCCCAGTGTATTTACAAAAAACAGGTCAGAAAAAGCAGCGCCTTTTACGGTGTATTGGATAATACCCCATAGTACTGCAGCCACAATTACCACGCCTAATAAAAATACCTTAATGGTGCCCCAGGTGCTGGCAGTTTTTGATTTGCGGAAATAAATAACCAGCGCTATGGCGGGTATAGCAAGTAAGTTTAACAGGTGGATACCGATAGACAGCCCCATTACATAAGCAATAAAAACTATCCAGCGGTCGGCATGGGGCTCATCTGCATGAGCGTCCCACTTTAATATGGCCCAGAATACGATGGCTGTACAAAGGGATGATTGCGCGTAAACTTCAGACTCGACAGCCGAGAACCAGAAAGTGTCAGAATAAGTATAAGCCAGTGCGCCAACCAAACCGGCGCCCATGATCAGGATAATATTGGTAAGATGAAGATCGTCCGCTGTTTTAATCAAGATCTTTTTGGCCAGCGCGGTAATGGTCCAGAATAAAAATAAGATGGTGGCGCCGCTGGCCAGGGCCGATGCCATGTTGGTCCAGTAGGCCACTTTGGTAACATCGCCCATGGATAATAACGAGAAAACCTTACCTATCATGGTAAACAGCGGCGCGCCGGGCTGGTGCGCTACCTGCAGACGATAGATACAGGCAATAAACTCGCCGCAATCCCAAAAACTGGCCGATGGCTCTAAAGTTAAAATATAGGTTAGCGATGCGATAACAAAAGCTATCCAGCCAAAAAGGTTGTTGATCTTATTATAATTCATCTCTAAATTACTAAGGTTGGTGGTTTATCAGTGCCGAAAATAGCAAAACTAACAAGATGTTGTAGTTGAGTAGGTGCGATTTTGCATAATTTAACAAATGGCATAGCCAGTAAATCTGCTCCTTTAGGAGAGGATTAGGCAATATTTTCAAATTAAGCAAACACTATAGGTGTTAAAGGTCGGTAGCAAAAACAACAAACCAAAACTCGTGCCGTAGGTACGAAACTTGCGAAGTTGCGTACCTACGGCACGCTATAATTCCTTTATTTGCATTTCCTACCGACGTTACGCACCTACGGCGCACCTGCCGGTTATTAATTTAATGACGTTGGGAGGGGTCGATTTATTTTTTTTAATTTACATTTTGAAGTTGAAAATTTCGTCTTATATTTGCATTCCTTTTCGGGACGTATGTTTCGGAGGTGGAGATTGCCTGATAGTATAATGGTAGTACGACGGTTTTTGGTACCGTTTGTCTAGGTTCGAATCCTGGTCGGGCAACAATAAAGAATTTCGGATTTCGGATTTTCAATTTCGGATTTAGGTCTGATGGAAAATTGAAATCCGAATTGTTTTTTAGACCAAACAGTAACAAATTAAAAAATTCGATATCGAACATTCGAAATTCGAAATAAAAGGATGCCATTACAGTTTAACCCGGTTAAGTTATTTGCAGGTTCTGGTTCAATAGAGCTGGCAAAAAACATTGCCAAAGAATATGGCCGTGACTTGGGCGAATCGGGATTATCCCGTTTTAGTGATGGCGAGTTTCAGCCGCATTTTAACGAGTCTGTACGCGGTAGCGATGTTTTCCTGATCCAGTCAACCAATCAGCCAACTGATAATTTAATGGAGTTATTGATGTTGATAGATGCCGCCCGTCGTGCATCAGCACATCACGTAAATGCCGTTATCCCTTATTTTGGTTTGGCCAGGCAAGACAGGAAGGATAGGCCCCGTGTTGCCATCGGCGCTAAACTGGTTGCCAATTTATTGGTAGCCGCAGGTATTGATCGTATTATGACCATGGATCTGCATGCTGCGCAAATCCAGGGATTTTTTGATATCCCGGTTGATCACCTGGATGGCTCGATAATTTTTGTGCCATATATTAAAAGCCTGGGCTTAAAAAGCCTGACCATTGCTTCGCCTGACATGGGCGGGTCATACAGGGCACGTGGCTTTGCCAAGTTCTTTAATGCCGAGGTTGTAATTTGTGATAAACAACGTAAACGTGCCAACGAAATTGAATCGATGACGCTGATAGGCGACGTTACCGGCCAGGATATTGTTTTGATAGACGATATTTGCGATACGGCACGTACGCTGGCTAAAGCGGCGCAGTTAATTATGGATCGTGGTGCACGTAGTGTACGCGCGGTTTGTACGCACCCGGTATTATCAGGCGATGCTTACGAAACTGTAGAGAACTCTGCTTTAGCAGAATTGATAGTTACCGACACCATTCCGCTTAAACACCAAAGCCCTAAGATAACCGTGTTATCAACCGCCGAACTGTTTGCAAAAGCGATAATGAATGTGAATGAGCACGGCTCTATCAGCCAGTTGTTTAAGGTGGACTAAGCCCCCTCTAAATCTCCCCCGGTAGGGGAGACTTTAAAATGAGTAAAAATATCCCTACGCGATGTGGGGCTTTAAATAAAAACAAATAAATAATTAAAAATGAAATCAATTGCTATTAGCGGTTCTCCAAGAGAGAACGTAGGGAAAAGAGACGCTAAAGAGCTGCGTTACCAGGCTTTGGTACCGGCAGTACTTTATGGTGGTGCTACACAAACCCACTTTTCAGTGTCCGCAGCTGATTTGAAACCCGTAGTTTATACTCCGGTTGTTCATTTCATCGACCTTGACATTGCCGGTGTTAAATCACAGGCTATTATTAAAGATCTTCAGTTCCATCCATTAACTGAGCAGATCATACACGTAGACTTCTTATTATTAGATGAGAAAAAACCTATCACTATCCAGATCCCTGTACGTTTAACAGGTACTTCTCCGGGTGTTAAAGTAGGTGGTAAGCTGGTGCAAAAATTGCGTAAATTAAGCATCAAAGCATTACCTAAAGATCATTTAGACTTTATTGATGTTAGCATCGAGGCTTTAGAAGTTGGTAAATCAGTTAAGGTTGCCGAGTTAAGCTTCCCTAAGTTGACTATCCTGAACACTAAAGAAGATACCATCGTATCGGTAACTACTTCACGTGCATTACGTCAGGCTGAGCAAGAAGCAGCGTCTGGTAAAAAATAAGCCCCCTAACCCCCTGAAGGGGGAATAAAGGAGTAATTTGAAAAGCGATGACATTGTCATCGCTTTTTTGTTTTTATATTCGCAGCTAACCATCTCCCACTTTAGGGGATGTGGAGCATGAGCGTTAGACCATATTTTAGCAAATTTTTAAAAAAGCCAAAACCGGCGCCCAGGCCGGCACCGGTTAATAGTAGTATGAAATATCTGATAGTAGGTTTAGGTAACATTGGGCCCGAGTATGCAGATACACGGCATAATATCGGTTTTATGATCCTGGATGAGCTGGCAAAGCAGGAGGGGGCGAAGTTCCACAACATGCGCCTGGCTTATTATACCGAAGTAATCCATAAAAGCCGTACCCTGCACCTGATCAAACCGACAACCTATATGAATTTAAGCGGTAAAGCTTTAAATCATTGGATGAAGGAGCTAAAGATCCCGATAGAAAATGTATTGGTATTGGTTGACGACATTGCATTGCCGTTAGGCACGCTTCGTCTTAAGCCCAAAGGCAGCGCTGCGGGTCATAACGGGCTAAAACATATTGAAGCCACACTGGGTAATAATGATTACGCCCGCCTGCGTTTTGGCGTTGGCGACAACTACCCCAAAGGCCGCCAGGTTGATTATGTACTAAGCGGATTTGACGACGACGAACAACCCGAACTGCCTGCATTGATAGACAGATCGATAGAAATGATAAAAAGCTTTGCTACGATAGGGACGGAGTTGACGATGACTAAGTTTAATAAGTAGACATAACATATCATATTACCATTCCCGTCTTCGCAGCGTTCTCCCGGAGGGGAACCTGCGCGGGGGTGTGCGGTGGATTGTTGCTTTGCTTGCGTGAGGACAATATTTTATCATCATAAATTAAATTGAAGCTTTGGATATAATTAGTTAAATTTGAATATGACGACGTTAATTATGCACCCTCAAAATAAAGAGCAGCTTAATGCTTTAAAGGCGGTTGCTAAGGCTTTGAAAATTAGTGTGGAAACAAGTCCCTACGATCCTGAGTTTGTGGCAATGGTGAAAAAAGCAGAGAAAAACGGCAATTATACAGAGGTTGATCCAAATGATTCTGCTACTAAGGCGGTTGTCTACAAAAAGAAATTGGCTAAAACATCGGTTTGGTCTGATGATGATTTGAAGTTTTTAGAAGATGGAAAAAATGCTTTCGAAAACTTTAAACCGCAGCAATGGTAATAGATACCGGTATATTTATTGAACACTTACGTGCTAAAGATAAATTGGGCACGACATTATATAAACTTTCTGATAATACCGCCCTTTTTATTTCTTCAGTATCCTTATATGAATTGTATATGGGTGCAACAAATAAAGACAAGGCAAATGATGTTAAAAATATTACTGGAGATCTTTCAGTACTGCATTTTACTGATACGGTTGCCGAAAAAGCAGCACAGATCTATCATCAGTTGAGACTTAGCAATCAGATGATTGAATTTAGGGATATTTTCATTGCCGCTACCTGCATTGTCAACGAAATTCCTATAGTTACCTTGAATAAAAAGCATTTTAAACGGATAGCTGGTTTGAAAATATTAAGTTGATCGTATAAATCAATTAAATTTACCCCATGAAAGTTTACGGCATTACCAATTGCAATACGGTTAAAAAAGCGCTCGACTGGTTTAAGACTAACCAGGTAGTTTATGAATTTCATGACTTTAAAAAGCTGGGCGTATTGCCAGAGAAACTACAGGAATGGGACAACAAAGCCGGTTACGAAAAATTCATGAACAAACAAGGGCTTACCTGGAAACAACTCGACCAGGAAACAAAAGACAATGTCAAAACCAAAGAAGATGCCCTACAACTGTTGCGACATAAAACCAGCATGATAAAAAGGCCTGTTATTGAAGACGGCGGTTTCCTGTTCTTCGGTTTTGATGAGGCGGCATATAAACAGCATTTTAATAAATAACAACGTAGAGACACCCCGATGTATCGGGGTGTCTCTATGGACTGATTTCGTAATAATTTGCTTACGTGTTTTTCTAATCGCTAATTTTTATATTTTTACAGTTCAAACTAAAAATTAGCTGATGAAATTGAAATTTAATGCCGGTATAGCACTGGCTTTTTTTGCAGGTATAGCCACCGCTAAGGCTCAAACCACACCACCTCCTGCAACCCAACAACTCCGTACCGGCCGCGCTGTCGAAGTAGCGGACCCGGATGCACCCCAAACAAAATACGATTACCACGATACATTTAAACCGTTTTTCTATACCAAAAATGGTAACGATTTACGTGCAGCCGACGGACAACCCGGCGCAAAATACTGGCAAAACCGTGCCGACTACCAACTAAACGCAACTCTGCACGAGGATAACAATGAAATTGCAGGTACAGAAATTTTAACATATACCAATAACAGCCCGCAAAAGCTGGGCTTTATATGGATGCAGTTAGACCAGAACTTGTTTAAGCTTGATTCGAGAGGTAACAAGCAAGTTCCGTTAGATGCTACCGGTACGCCAAGAAGCCGTAACTGGGGCCAGGGCCAGGTGTTTGACGCCGGGTATAAGATCAAATCGGTAAAGATACTGACCGAGGTTAAGGGTGTTAAAGGCACTACCGCTGTTGACGCTAAATTCCTGATCAATGATACCCGGATGCAGGTGTTTTTGCCAGCGCTGCTTGCTGCCGATGGCGGAAAGCTGAAATTGAAAATAGAATATTCATTTGTATCGCCTATTTACGGGTCGGACCGTATGGGGATAATTTTACAGGGTACAGGCAAGGGCGAATCGAAAAACGGAAAGATCTTCCAGGTGGCGCAATGGTACCCGCGTATGTGTGTATATGACGACCTGCAAGGCTGGAACACTTTGCCTTATACCGGCGAAAGTGAGTTTTATCTGGAGTATGGCGACTTTGATATCAATATTACCGCGCCAGCCAAAGATATCGTAGTTTGCTCAGGCGAGTTGTTGAACGCCAAAGACGTCTATACTCCCGAGCAGCAAAAAAGGTGGGCTATAGCTGCCGCAAGTGATAAAACAGTAATGATCCGCACAGCGGATGAAGTTACCAACCCGGCTTCGCGCCCGGCAGGAAAAACTGAGCTTACCTGGCATTTCAAGATCAGCAACGCGCGCGACGCTTCATGGGGCGCTTCATCATCATTTATTGTTGATGCTGCCAGGATAAATCTGCCAGGCGGAAAAAAATCTTTGGCCATATCTGCCTATCCAATTGAAAGTGCCCAGGGAACAGCACAGTGGGGTCGCGGTACCGAATATATCAAAGCATCGATAGAATATAACTCAAAAAAATGGTTTGAATTCCCTTACCCTAATGCTACAGGCGTTGCCGGTAAAGCAGGCGGTATGGAATATCCGGGCCTTGTATTTTGTAGTTTAGAAGGCGGCTGGGGCGTAACTGATCACGAGTTTGGCCATACCTGGTTCCCGATGATCGTAGGCTCTAACGAGCGTTTGTATGGCTGGATGGACGAAGGCTTTAATACTTTTATTAACACACTGTCAACTCAAAACTCTTTAAACGGCGAGTTTTATAAACCTGCCACGCCTGAACGTTTGCTGACCATGTGGAAAGCTTTTACCCGTCCCGGATTGGAGCCTATCCTGAGTAACCCGGATAATTTGAAGGAACCTAATACAGGTACACTGTTGTACAGTAAACCAAGCGCCGGCCTTGTTATGCTGCGCGAGCAGATCTTAGGCCCTGAGCGATTTGATTTCGCGTTTAAAACTTACATTAACCGCTGGGCATTTAAACACCCGGCACCTGATGATTTTTTCCGTACGATAGAAGCCGCGTCGGGCGAGAGCCTGCAATGGTTCTGGAGAGGCTGGTTTGAAAACAACTGGCGCCTGGATGTTGCCGTGCGCGGTGTTAAATATATAGATAACGACCCGGCAAAAGGCGCTATCATTACTTTAGATAACCTGGAGAAAATGGCGATGCCTGTTGTGTTAGAGATCAAAACCGTTAGCGGTAAAACCGAGCGCGTAAACTTTGCCGGCGAGATCTGGGAGCGTAACGCAACATGGTCGTTTAGGTATCCATCTACCGAAGAAATCGAATCGGTTACTTATAACCCCGACTCAACATTACCTGACTATAATCCGTCAAATAACGTTTGGAAAAAACAATAACAAAACAGCCCGGCTTTAAGCCGGGTTTTTTGTTTGTAATGTATTTGTTAAATAAATTTATAGTATAACTATTGGTACTATAATTGATTTAACTTAACCCGATAATATATAAACCCATGAAACGCTACCTGGTATTTATTGTAATACTTTTTTTTGCCTATACTGCTAACGCGCAAGATGTATTAAAAGGCACCGTAGTTGAGTTGAGTACTAACTCAAAAATAAGCACTGTTTTTATACATGATATTAACAGCAAAAAGGTAAGCCTGGCAGATAATAAAGGTAGGTTTGAAATTAATACTGCAACCGGCCACACCCTAGTTTTTGATTCGCCGGGCTATGTGTCTGATACGTTATTTGTGGCTGACATGAGGCCAATAAAGGTCGAACTTAAACCCATGGGTACTGTTTTGAACGAGGTAGATATTACTTCAACAAGAGTATCCACATTTGATCCGCGGGCTGAGTACCCCGAGGTATATGAGAAAAGTAAGGTCTATATACTTTCGCCAAGTACCTGGTTCTCGGGGGAAGCTAAAAGGGCAAGGCGTTTAAAAAAATATTTTGACAGCGAAGAAAGGGAACGCTATGTAGATAAATATTATACTACAACCTATGTAGGCTCGCTTGTGCCATTAAAGGGGGAGGAACTGAGAACATTTATGGCGTTATACCGCCCAAGCTACGCCTATGTAAAAAGTAATACCGGGCCATCACTTGCGGTGTATGTTAACGACTCCTACAAGAAATATAAAGCTTTGCCGCCTGATAAAAGGGTATTGCCGGCGCTTAATAATGGGCAATAGCCCCTCCTAAATCCTCCCCGGTAGGGAGGACTTTACTTTATTATTCATCCTGTTTTTTTTAAGTCTCCCCAACCAGGGGAGACCTGCCTGCCGACAGGCAGGTTTAGAGGGGGCTTATACCAAATATTCAAACAAGGTCTGTTCTTTATTAAGTTCGATAACCTCAAAGCGGTGTTCTTCAAAGCGCTTTAAAAGACCTTCGTAATCTTCTTTGTTGGTTAGCTCGATACCCACCAGTGCAGGGCCTTGCTCTTTTTCTGTTTTTTTGATGAACTCGAAACGGGTGATATCGTCATGCGGCCCTAATACGTTGTTCACAAACAGTTTAAGTGCGCCCGGGCGTTGCGGGAAACGTACAATAAAGTAATGTTTTAGTCCTTCGTATAACAAAGATTTCTCCTTGATCTCCTGCATCCGCGCAATATCATTATTACCGCCGCTGATCACGCAGACTACTTTTTTACCTTTTATCTGGCCCCTGCATTGGTCTAACACCGCTACGGATAAAGCGCCTGCCGGTTCAACTACTATAGCTTCTTCGTTGTACAGTTTTAATATGGTGGTACAAACTTTTCCTTCGGCAACTAATTTTACATCGTTAAGGGCATGTAAACATAAGTCGTACGTTAAATTCCCTACCCGTTTTACCGATGCGCCATCAACAAAGCGGTCTATCTGCTGCAAAGTCACCGGTCCGCCGTGTTTAAATGCTTCGAGCATGGATGGTGCGCCTTCGGGTTCAACACCTATTAATTTAATGTCAGGATTTTTTTCCTTCATATAAGTTCCGGCACCGGCGGAAAGGCCACCACCGCCAATAGGCATGATCACCACTTCCGTACCGGGCAAATCCTCCAGGATCTCTACGCCGACTGTTCCCTGCCCCTCAATAATGCTGTAATTATCAAAAGGGGGGATGAAAGTCATTTGATGTTCTTTGGTGTAGGCCAGGGCTTCCATCAGGCAATCATCAAAAGTATCACCCACCAAAACCAGCTTAACGCTGCCGTTACCAAACATTTCTGTTTGCTGTACTTTTTGTTTGGGGGTGATCTCGGGCATAAAAATTACGCCTTTGGTACCCAGTTTATCGCAAGAGAAAGCTACACCCTGCGCGTGGTTACCCGCGCTGGCGCAAACAACCCCGCGGCTCAATTCTTCGGCAGACAACTGGCTGATCATGTTATAAGCGCCACGCAATTTATACGAGCGTACAATTTGCAGGTCCTCGCGTTTCAGGTAGATCTCGCAATCGTATTTTTCTGATAGCCTGGGATTATAAATCAGGGGAGTGTGTTTTACAACATCCTTTAATCGATTTGCAGCGGCTTCAAAATCTAATTTAACGGTGTTGCCTGACATATTTGAGTGTTATTTATGGCTGTAAAGGTAGGAACCATAGCCTTTAAAAAAAACTGTCATTTCAAGCGATAGCGAGAAATGACAGTGGAGATTATTATTTGTTCCCCTTCAGGGGGTTAGGGGGCTACAAGTTTGCCGCTAGCCAATCACCGACTTCGCTGGTTTTGTAGGCTTTGTTTTTGCCGGCAAGGTCTTCAGTTACTATACCTTCGGCTAATGATTTATTTACTACCGAACGGATCAGTTCTGCTTCTTCTTTCAAACCAAACGCGTCCTCGAACATCATTGCGGCTGATAGTACGGTTGCCAGTGGGTTAGCAATGTCTTTACCTGCAGCCTGTGGATATGAACCGTGGATAGGCTCGAATAAAGAAGTGTGAATGCCGATTGATGACGATGGCATTAAGCCCATTGAACCTGATATTACCGATGCTTCGTCAGTCAGGATATCGCCAAACAGGTTTTCGGTGATCAATACGTCATAGCTGCTTGGCCATTGTACCAAACGCATGGCAACAGCATCAACAAACTCATAGCTAACGGTAACTTCAGGATAATCTTTTTCCATACCCTGTACGGTTTGTCTCCAAAGGCGCGAGGTTTCCAATACGTTGGCTTTATCTACACAGCAAAGTTTTTTGCTGCGCTGCATGGCCATTTCAAAACCTAATTTGGCTAAGCGCACTACTTCGTCTTTGGTGTAAGTACAGGTATCAAAAGCGGTATTGCCATCTTCCGACCGGCCACGTTCGCCAAAATAAATACCGCCGGTTAATTCACGCAGAATGATCAGGTCGGTACCCTCAATGCGCTCGCGTTTAAGCGGCGAATTATCAATTAATGATGGAAAAGTAAACGTAGGGCGTACGTTGGCAAACAGGCCCAGTTTTTTACGCATTTTAAGCAAACCTTGCTCCGGGCGTACTTTAGCGGTCGGATCATTATCAAAACGTGGGTGGCCAATAGCGCCAAACAAAACAGCGTCGGCAGCCATACAAATTTCGTGTGTCGAATCCGGGTAAGGCTCGCCAACGGCGTCAATAGCGGCAGCGCCGGTTAGGGCCGATGTCCATTCAATTTCGTGATTAAATTTCTTTGCTACAGCATTTGATACTTTCACGGCCTGGTCAATAACTTCCGGGCCGATGCCATCTCCTGCCAAAAGGTCGATATATAGTTTCATTATATTTGATTTTATATACTTATTAATTCTTCTTTTTCAATCCAGGAGCGTTGTCATGCTGAGCCCGTCGAAGCATCTGTGCGAGGGCCTTTGCCCGCTTTCCTTCGACAGGCTCAGGATGACATCCCGCGCGCTGCCGTAGTTCTTAATATCTAACCTCTAAATTATGTTCAGCATCTTTTGCGTGGCTTTAATGGCACACACGGTTTGGTCTGAATCTAAGCCGCGGGTTATAAATTTTTTCGCGGCGGTTTCCCAGGTGATAATGGTTTCGCATAACGCGTCCGAGCTGCTTCCGGGGGCTATCCGCACCGCGTAATCAACCAATGTAGGCAATGTGCGCTTCTTCTTGGCATATACCCTGGTAAGCGCGTTCATGAAAGCGTCAAACTGGCCATCGCCCTGCGCGTTCTCTTCAAACTTTTCGCCGTCAATGCTCACAGATATGGTAGCCGACGGGCGCAGGCCCATGGCGTTCATCAACACGTACGATTCTACAATTACTTTCTGTTCGTACTGGCTGCTATCCAAAACGTCTGATATGATGTAGGGCAGATCCTCTTTCGTTACTGTTTCTTTTTTGTCGCCCAATTCAATTACACGTTGGGTAACTCTTTTCAGATCGGCATCGTTAAGCTTCAGGCCCAGTTCCTGCAGGTTTTTTTCGATATTGGCTTTGCCTGATGTTTTACCTAAGGCATATTCGCGCTTACGGCCAAAACGTTCAGGAAGCAGGTCGTTAAAATACAGGTTGTTCTTGTTGTCGCCATCGGCATGGATGCCCGCTGTCTGGGTAAATACGTTGTCGCCGACAATTGGTTTATTGGTCGGGATCCTAACGCCAGAGAATGTTTCAACCAGTTTACTTACCTTGTAAATGGACGATTCTTTAAGCGCGATCTCCACCTCGGGTGCAAAGTCGTTTATTACCGCAACAGCGCTGGCAAGGGCCGCGTTTCCGGCACGTTCGCCCATTCCGTTAATAGTGAGGTGCAAACCGCTCACACCAGCTTTAACAGCCTCTAAAACATTGGCAGTACCCAGGTCGTAATCATTATGTGCATGAAAATCAAAATGGATGTTTGGATACTTTGATAGCAATTCAGTTAAAAACTTTGCAGTTTCTGCCGGGGTTAACACGCCCAGGGTATCAGGCAACAAGATCCGTTTTATTGGCTGGGTGGTCAGGAAATCTAAATACTGATAAACATAGTCCGGCGAGTTCCGCATGCCGTTGCTCCAATCCTCCAAATAAACATTGGTAGCAATACCGTTTTTAGCAGCCAGTTCAATCACCTGCTTTATCTCGGCAAAATGCTGCTCGGGTGTTTTTTTAAGCTGATGGGTAAGATGATTTAACGATCCTTTTGTCAACAGGTTCTGCACCTTAACGCCGGCGTTGATCATCCAGTCGATAGATACCCCGTTATCAACAAACGATAGTACTTCAATCCTGTTGGTATAACCGTGGCTTGCCGCCCAATCCATAATAGCTTTTACCGATTGGAACTCGCCTTCAGATACACGTGCAGATGCGATCTCCACGCGGTCTACGTTCAGCTCTTCAAGTAATAATTGGGTAATAGTTAATTTTTCTGATATGGAAAATGATACCCCCGATGTTTGTTCGCCATCGCGGAGTGTGGTATCCATTATCTCTATTTTCCTGCGGTTCATTGTAATTGGTTTAGCCGGCAAGGTACCAACTGTATATTAACGTAAAATCGTTTCGTTATTATGAAACGATTTGGACTGTTTGGTATTGTTTTTATAAAGAAGCGGTGGGCGGTGCGATTCCCCTCTTGAGAGGGGTGGAGGGGTGTGTCCTTTCGATTGTATAACACACCCCTGCTGCCGCACTATCCGCCGCGCCCCCCTCTCTGAGAGGGGAACTTAAGTTTATAAAGGAAGCTGCGCTGCAAACTCCTCAATTTCGCCTTTTATGCTTTGCAGATAATC
>JAQBOP010000107.1 GCA_028287975.1 Mucilaginibacter sp.
ACTCAAGTCAGCAGAGAGGTTTCTTTACCGCACGCCCCGTCTGTACTGCAAACCGGACAGAACCACGGCTGCAATTATTTTGCCCTGCTTTGCTCGCTCTTATCCCCCGCTTCTGCAAAAACTTGCTATGCCCTTTCCTGCGCTGTAGGCCACCATTGTTCTGCCCGCTTTCATCCGAAACTTATCTGCTGACGGGAGAATAATGTCAAGCCTACTCCTAAACAACAATAGCGACGGGGTTACCCGTCGCTATTGCTTTATATTATATAGGTGTAGCTAATTACAACCCGAAGGCTGCTTTAACCTTGTCAACATAATCAAGTTTTTCCCAGGTAAACAGTTCAACCTCGCGCTCAAGCTTGCTGCCATCGTGACCAATAAATACCTTGGTAACAGTTTCGTTAAGCCTGCCGAAGTGTCCGTAAGCTGCGGTTTCGCTGTAAATGGGGTTGCGCAGTTTAAAGCGGGTTTCAATGGCGTATGGGGTCATATTAAAAATGCCTTCTACTTTTTTGGCTATTTCGCCATCATGCAGGTCAACTTTGGCAGTACCGTAAGTATTTACGTAGATGCCCATTGGCTGTGCCACGCCTATAGCGTATGATACCTGTACAAGTACCTCATCACACAAACCGGCAGCAACCAGGTTTTTAGCAATGTGGCGGGTAGCATAAGCTGCCGAGCGGTCAACCTTTGAAGGGTCTTTGCCCGAGAAAGCGCCACCGCCGTGCGCACCTTTACCACCGTAGGTATCTACAATAATTTTACGACCGGTTAAGCCGGTATCGCCATGCGGACCGCCGATAACAAATTTACCGGTTGGGTTAATGTGGTACTTGATATCGTCGTTAAAGAAGTGGGCGTATTTAGGGTATTTGGCTTTAACGCGTGGGATCAGGATGCTGATGATGTCAGTTTTGATCTTGGCCAGCATGGTTTGCTCTTCATCAAAGTCGTCGTGCTGGGTTGATATAACAATGGCGTCGATGCGCTGCGGTTTGTTGTCATCGCTGTACTCCAGGGTAACCTGCGATTTTGCATCCGGGCGAAGATATTTGATCTCATTGTTTTCGCGGCGGATGGCTGCAAGCTCTAATAATAAGGCGTGAGCGATATCAAGGGCAAGCGGCATGTAGTTATCGGTTTCAACGGTTGCGTAGCCAAACATCATACCCTGGTCGCCTGCGCCCTGCTCTTCTTTGGCAGTACGGTCAACCCCCTGGTTAATATCGGGCGACTGTTCGTGGATGGCAGATAGTACACCGCATGAACTGCCGTCAAACATATATTCGCCTTTGGTGTACCCGATCTTGTTGATCACCTCGCGGGCAATCTTCTGTACATCGAGGTAGGCTTTTGATTTTACTTCGCCGGCTAAAAAAACCTGGCCTGTGGTTACCAGCGTTTCGCAGGCAACTTTCGATTCGGCATCAAATGCCAAAAAATGATCAATCAACGCGTCCGAGATTTGATCAGCTACTTTATCCGGGTGCCCTTCTGATACGGACTCTGAAGTAAATAAATATGACATAAAATTAAATAAGTAAAGTTAAAATCGAGCGGAAGGGCTTTAAAGCGGATCGAGTGGTAAAAAGAAGCATGGTTTTAGCACTTTTTTACGTGGTTGCAATCCGGTTCCTAATATATAGAAACATTAAATCAGTCCACATTCGGCCGGTAAAAATAAAACAAATTTCACAAAGCCGAAAATACATTTACTTTTGACGATTGAAATAATATATATAGTTGAAACGGAAAGCGTTATTTATAATAAACCCAATTTCGGGCGGGAAGAAGAAGGACGGGGTGCCTGAACTGATTAAAGATACTGTTGATGCCGGGATAATGGAGCCGGTTATAGCTTTTAGTGATGGCGTGTCGCATGCCAGGGTTATCGCATCTGAAGCTGTTGGTAAATTTGATACAGTTGTTGCTGTTGGCGGCGATGGCACAGTTAATGAAGTAGCATCGGCCATTGTAGGTACCGATACATCGCTTGGTATTGTGCCGTTTGGCTCGGGTAACGGGCTTTCAAGGTTTTTGGGAATCCCTATGGATACAAAGAGTGCTATTAAAAACCTTGCCTCGGGCCGTATAGAAATTATTGACTCGGCCAGGGTTAACGGGCAGCCATTTTTTAACATGGCAGGCATGGGGTTTGATGCCCACATCAGCGAGATCTTTTCGCACGGTAAAAAACGTGGTTTTATCAGTTACATCAAATCATCTGTAAAAGAGGTGGTTGGTTATCAGCCGCAAAACTACCACCTTGATATCGACGGAAAGAAATACGACTATAAAGCATTTATGCTTAGTATAGCTAACTCTTCGCAATATGGTAATAATGTGCATATATCGCCCAAAGCAAGCCTGCAGGATGGTTTGCTGGATGTTTGCGTGATAAAGCCTTTTCCGTTGTGGCGGTTTCCGGAGATGAGCTTGCGCATGCTGGTTAAAGCAACCGAAGGTTCAAAATATGTAGAAATTATCCGCGGAAAGCAGATCCTGATAAAAAGAGAACATACCGGCCCTATCCATCTTGATGGCGAGCCCCAGATGGCAGGCACTGGTATAGATATTAATATATTGCCAAATTCATTAAAAGTTATAGTTGGCCCGTCATTTAAAAATTGATCAATATGGCTAAGAAAAATTTTACTGGCGTAGTTTACTCAACCGATCCGGATTTTGAATACCGGGAAAATGGGGGAGGGGAGTCCGAAACCTTACCGCCACAACAGCAAAACCTTAAAATATATCTTGATCGTAAAGGCGGCAGTAAGCTGGTTACGCGTATTACCGGCTTTATCGGCGCTGATGCCGATCTGGAAGCGGTAGGAAAAAAGCTGAAATCAAAATGCGGGGTTGGCGGTTCGGTTAAGGATGGCGAGATCCTGATCCAGGGCGATTTCAGGGATAAAGTATTAACATTATTACAAGCCGATGGATATAAAGCCAAAAAAGCCGGCGGATAGCATTAAATAAACAATTATAAACCGTAGTTTAACAGAATTATTTGAAAGATGCAATTTAAACAAAATGCACAACTATGTGTTACAAAGCTTGCATCGTAGTTAAAAGGTATAGGCATATTTTATAAACTTTTAAAAAAAGCGGGCTATTTTAGCTTGGTAACACAAATTTTATATGTTATCACTTGCTATTTTTAAAAAAAATGGTTTTCATTGCAAATAATTGTAAACGCAACACACAATAAAATTGTAATGTTGCGTTTATATTCACCAACAATACACAGAATGATATTCTGTATTAAAAAATTGTAAAGAATAACATAAATGGTTTTTTTAATTCAATAAAATTCTATTTTTGTTATTCCCAACAAACAGCGCATTTTAACTAACTTATAAAATAAACAAAAACAAAAACTAAAAATTCAAAAGTAATGGCAAACGCACCAACAAAACCAACTACTCCTGTTAAGAAAGAAAGCTCAAGTGCATCGGGCATGTTTGCTTCTTTAACTATTCCTATCTGTATAGCAGTAGCTATTTTAATATTCGTTTTTATCCTTGGTGATCCAAGCCACTTCAAAGGCGGTGACGTAGTTAACGGTTATCCTTCTGATATCTTCGGAACAATTCACAAAGGCGGGGTAATTGTACCTTTGATCATGTCATTTTTATTAATGGTGATCGTTTTCTCAATTGAGCGCTTCGTAGTTATCGGTAAAGCTTCTGGTACTGGTAGTGTTGACGCCTTTGTAAGGAAAATTCAGGCCCTTTTAAATGCAGGTAACATTGCAGGTGCTGCTGCAGAGTGCGACAAACAAAAAGGTTCTGTTGCAAACGTTATCAAATCAGCGTTGAAAAAATACGGCGAAATGGAAGCTGAACCAAACCTTGACGTTGATCAAAAAACTTTAGCTATCCAAAAAGATATTGAAGAAGCTACAGCTTTGGAAATGCCAATGCTTGAGCAAAACTTAACTATCATCGCTACATTAGTATCTATCGGTACATTAAC
>JAQBOP010000134.1 GCA_028287975.1 Mucilaginibacter sp.
AAAACGCCCCCGTTAATTAACGGGGGCGTTTTCGTTTTAACTAAGATCTGTCAATCAGCTTTTATACCATACTTGTCACTGAATTTTTTATAAAGTTGTTTATGCAGGTTATCCAGGTTAATATTTCTGCCTTGGATAAATGCCTGCTCTACGTTCAACGTGATCATATCCAAAGCGTCGCCGCCTGATATGAACAGATTAGCGTCCTTACCTGTTTCTAAAGTTCCTGTGGTTTTATCGATACCTAAAATCTTGGCATTATTAATTGTGATCATACTTAATGCCTGTTCTTTGGTTAAACCATAACCTACCGCCTGGCCAGCCTCGAATGGTAGATTGCGCTGACGCCAAAAACCAATACCCGTCAGGCCATATTCAACGCCGGCATCCTGTAATATTTTAGGTAATTTGTATGGCAGATACACATCATCTTCATCCCTGGCAGGCAAAGTTTGTGTTTCGCGGATGATCACTGGGACATTATTTTGTTTTAACAGGTTGGTTACCAGATAAGATTCTTTACCACCTACAATTACGGCTTTGATACCTAATTTACCAGCAAAAGATACCGCTTCAATAATTTCTTTTGCACCATCAACATTAATGAACAATTTTTTACTTCCATTAAATAATCCTTTTAATGCCTCAAATCTTAAGTTCACAACATCTGGTTTTGCTTCGGCGTAAGCTTTTGCGGCGGTAAAAAGGTTGTTGATTTCATCAAATTGCTTTAACCTTGCTTCATCCGGCGATTCATCAGGAGCTACGGGCGCTCGTCGGCGCGGTGGCCTAATCACCGGCCAGTTCAAATGTACTGCGATATCTGTTTTATAAGCTGCATCTTCCCAGTTCCAGGCATCCAACTGAACAACGGACGACTGGCCTGACAATGTGCCGCCATTAGGCGTGGGCTGCGCCAACAAAATACCGTTTGATCTTACAGTCGGGATAACTTTTGAATCGGTATTATAAGCAACGATCGAACGTACATTCGGGTTCAGATCGCCGGTCTCTTCGTCATCAACCGTGCCCTTTGCCCCTTCTTCAATTTCAACTAAACCCAAAGTAGTTACCGGGCAAATAAACCCAGGATAAACCTGTTTGCCTGTTGCGTTAATTACATCAGCGCCATCAGAATTAGGTATCACGCCCTCGCCTATTGCTGTTATCTTACCTTTATCAAAGGCGATGTAGCCATTGTTGATCACCCTGCCGTTACCCACATGTATCGTAGCACCGGTAATGACAATTGGTTTTGACTGCGGTTTGGCAGGTGATATTGTAGCTTGCGCATACGTAAGGAGGGTGCTTAGCAACAATCCTCCAAAAATTAATATCTTTTTCATGTTGTTGTGTTCTTATTTAGAGTTAAGCATTCCGTTATAATCATCAGCTACCACATACGCGCCGTCCTCAATTGTATCGCAGTCATAGGCCGGGCGCCGACGGCCACCGGCTCCAACCGGCTGGGTAGCCGCGCCTTTATTTTTAGCCGCTAACATCTTTTGGATAATGCGGCCTTCATCAGCCTTCAGCTCTTTTTGTTTAGCAGCATCTTTATCATAATCCCAATAAGGAACACCATCTACATAAGTCTTTTCGGCAACGGCGTAAATGGATAATGGGTCTGTCGACCAAACAACAAGGTCGGCATCTTTACCTGCTTTTAAGCTCCCAATTTTATCATCAACATGCAGCATTTTTGCAGGGTTAAGAGTAACCAGTTTCAATGCTTCTTCTTCGCTCATGTGGCCATAAGTAACCGCTTTACCTGCCTCCTGGTTAAGGCGGCGGGCCATCTCTTCATCATCCGAGTTAAACGCGGTAACCACACCCATATCGTGCATGATCTTACCGTTATATGGGATGGCTTCGTTAACCTCACTTTTGTAAGCCCACCAATCTGAAAAAGTGGAGCCGGCAATACCATGCGCTTTCATTTTATCGGCCACTTTATAGCCTTCAAGGATGTGAGTAAATGTGTTTATTTTAAAACCCATCGAGTCGGCCACATGGATCAGCATATTGATCTCTGACTGCACGTACGAATGACAAGTGATATGTCTTTTATTTTCCAATATTTCCAATAACGCATCCAGTTCCAGGTCGCGGCGTACATGATTGCCTTTTACAGCAAGCGCCGCCTTGTATTCTTTAGCCCGGGTAAAAGCATCAACATAAACCTGCTCGACACCCATGCGCGATTGAGGGAAACGGGTGTTAGGCCCGCCTGGTATATTAAAATTACTTTGCTTAACATTTTCGCCTAACGCGAATTTGATGAAGCCCACAGCACCATCTACTTTCAATTGCTCAGGCAGCAGGCCCCAGCGGTGTTTAATCAGCATGGTTTGACCACCGACAGGGTTTGCAGAACCATGCAGGATATGCGACGTTGTAACACCGCCGGCCAATTGACGATAAAGGTTAATATCTTCCGAATCCAAAACATCGCCTATCCTGACCTCTGAGGTAACAGACTGTGTTCCCTCGTTAATACCGCCTGTAGCAGCAATGTGCGAATGTTCATCTACAATACCTGCAGTAATGTGTTTACCCGTGGCGTCAATTACTTTGGCGTTACCCGCTGGCAGATTTTTACCCACCGCTTTGATCTTGCCGTTTTCAATCAATACGTCAGCATTTTTAATAATACCTTCTTTTTCATTTGTCCATACTGTCGCGTTTTTAAACAAAACCGTTTCGGCCTTTGGTATACCTGTGTTACCAAACGCGGCAAACGGATACACAACGGGTCCGTAACTCAGATCAGGTTTTGGTTGTTCACGATGTTCGGCAGCGGGCACAGGACCTGAATAAACAGCCGACCAATTAGTTGAACTTCCATCAGGCAAAGTAGCGCCGCCGGTTAAAGTTAATGGCGATGTATTTGATATGTACCCATTTAAGCGGATAGTCCCGGCAGGTTTGTTTTTAAGGTCGAAATATAAGGTAACCACGTCGCCGTTGCGCACAAAAGTACCGCGGGCATGAACACTATCAGCACCGGCACGCTGTACGCTTAATTCATACGAACCGGGATTACCTGTAACTTTCAGATCGATGCCTGCCAACCCATCGCCACTTAATTTATAAATACCGGCCAGGTTAATAGCGCTTACACGGCTTACTATATATTGCCTGCCTTCTACCCAATTCTCATAAATGACATTTTCCTTTTTAAACAGATCGTCAGATGTGATCAGGAAGTTGGCCATTTTACCTTTGGCGAGTGTACCTACTTTATCACTTACACCCAGCATTTCCGCAGGGATCTCTGTAAGTGATTTAAGCGCTTGTGCTTCGGTGAGGCCATGATCGATAGCAGTGCGCAGATTTGTCCAAAAATCGCGCGAATTGTTTAAGCCGAATGAGGTTATCGCAAAACGGATACCTGCTTTCTCCATCATTGCCGGGTTATTTGGCGCCAGCTCCCAATCCTTTAACTGTTCGTAAGAGATCTTACGGGCTTGCAGCGGATCTTCGACATCAAAAACATCAGGAAAAGTAAGCGGGATGATAAAACTGCTGCCGGTTGCCTTCATAGCATCCAGGCGGCGGTACTCTTCACCATCAGTTTTATATACATATTTTTTACCAAATTCTTTAGCGATCTTATCGGCACGCAATACCATCAACTGGTCACTTACCTCAAAGATCTGCGGTAGGTTTTGTTGGCGGTTAAATTCTGAAAGCGATATGTTATATTCTTCTTTCTGACCATTATACCATTGTGCATCAAGGTAAGTTTGCCTTATCAACGCAATGCTGCCCATTAATGACGATGGATAATTAGTAGCCGCGGTACCTTTCGAAAAAGAATAATTTGCAGCCGCTTCATCCTTCAAAACTACCAGGTTATCCCGTTCATCGCCCAAGGTAGCGACAACTGAAGTGCCGCGGGCAATACCGTCATGAATTAACGACTGTACCGCGCCAAATCCATTCTTTTTAAATGCCTCGGCTTTTGATCCATCAGCATGAAAGATCGACTTTACATTCATTTCGGGGCGAATGGCTTCGTTCCAGCCATAAGCCCCGGGCTTTGTAGATAACGGGGTGATGGTGCGCCCGGTAAAAGCCTGCCGTGGCGCCTCCGGTAAACCGTAAGTTGTGTAAGCATCGATCAGGCCGGGGTAGATATATTTCCCCTTCAGGTCGACGACAACATATCCCTTCGGAACAGCTGTGCCTGTACCTACAGATTCAATTACGCGGTCTTTAATCAATAATGTGCCATTTTGAATGGTCTGCTGCGCATTTACTACGATAGTGGCATTGGTAAACGCGTATAGTCCGGGCCGAATGTCCTGGACGCCATTTACCGGGAAGGTTTGCTGTGCCCTTGCAAAATTGCATAACAACGCTGCAAAACCACAAAGTAATAGTTTCTTCATGTGATAAAATATGAGTCAGTTAATATCACCGAATATAATTGTAAAAAATAAGTTTTTTAAGTAGTAACAGAAATGTTAGATAACAGGTAAACATGGCGAACCAATTCGAAATAGATAGGAAGTCAAATAGTTACAAACAAAAAAGACCCGCATTGTGGACTGCCCCCAAAAAGTTAGACACTATTTGGGGGCATTTTTATGGCAAAAAACAGAAAGCATTCAGCTGACTTTAAACTACAGATCATTAAGGATAATCAGCAAGG
>JAQBOP010000140.1 GCA_028287975.1 Mucilaginibacter sp.
ATCAATGCTGTCTTTAATAAATGAGGTCCTGTCAACACTCTGCGCGTGGGTTACGTTTATAAATGCAACACAGCTCAGCAATAAAACAAGGCACTTTTTCATGGCGTATTAAATTATGGTATCCGGATAGTACTAATTCACTAATGTTTCTAAAGTACTAATTTAACGCAAAACTAAACGCCTCATTATTTAATAAATTGGTCTTATACGAATATAGGTTTACAGTACCCTTTTGGGTGGGACGATTTATTTTAACCCTTAGCGGTGAAAGTTATCCTTCAGGGGGCAGAGGGGGGCTTACTCCACCATCAATCCCGTCACCTCAAACGTTAATCTGTGTTTCGGGTCGGTTTTAACCGTGTGCTGTTTTTTACCTTTTACCGTATCTCCTGCAAAGTGCTGCAGGTCATCGGCTATAAACTCCTTCGCGGCTACGCCTTCAACTATCACGGTCTTACCTTTAAGGTCCACAGGAAGATTAGTGCCTATGTTTTTAAAATGCGCGGCTATCACTTTGCCTTTGCCTGCGTCTATATCAAACCAGCCGCCCTTTGGTTTTGTTACCCCGATAACCCGGCCCTTTATAGTTGTGCTGATGCGTGTTTTTTTATCCATATAGGCTTCCAGGCGCTCGGCAGCAACGGGCGCGGTGCTGGTTGGTTTTACGCCATAAACTGTTCCGTGTGGCAAGGCTGTATTTTGCCGGGCAAAGGCTGGCAAGGTGGTGCAGAGTGTAATTATCAACAATAACTTTTTCATAACAATTGCCATTTATTTAAAGAACAACAAATGTCGGCCCTGGTTTTAAAATTAATGTAAAGCAGCAGGCAGTTGCTCTTTAGCCAAATCGTAATGTTAATATTTGTTAAAAAACCGCTAACAACAGGCGGTTCCTGCTTAAATATGCATGAATGATTTATATTTAAAAAATTATTTAAAGCACGAAAAGGCGTAAATAACAGTTTAGTTTTAAAGCCACAATAAACAGTTATCTTTGCATCCGCGTAAAACAGGATCTTGACGGTGTATAAAAGGCCGGGATGAACTAAACGAAATTGAAATAACCCATTTACACACATGAAAAAATCGCTACAAAGCTCATTTTTAATTATACTTTTTATAGCTGTCATTGCATCAGTAACAGGATGTAGTAAAAATGGCAATACTGCATTACCGTTACCGATTCCGGTAATAAACCCGATAATAAGCTCACTGACATCAACCTCGGTAATTGTAGGCGCGCGTACCGGAGGTTCAGTTTTTGTTATTGCGAACGGCATTTGCTATAGCGCTACAAATACAACACCAACCACCAGCGATACATTTTTAAGCGATACAGTAGGCGCGCGCTGGCAAAACAAAATAATCGGCTTAACACCCAATACTACTTATTATGTGAGGGCATATGTTACGAATGACAGCGGCACCGGTTACAGTGATGTTATAACATTTAAGACACTTGCTACCAATGCTGTACCCACCGGTACGGTCACCACTTTTGCAGGCAGTTTAGCCGGCACCGGGGGCTTTGCAGAGGGTACCGGCGCAGCGGCTTTATTTAACGGGCCTCAAAATATTTCTTTTAACGCTGTAACAGGCTTGTTATATGTTAGCGACTCGTTTAACAATGCTATCCGTAATATAACAACGTCGGGCGAGACAAGTACTATGATCAACACCGGCTTAGGTTATGCCAACGGCGATGCCGCATCTGCTCTTTTTTACGGACCAAGAGGAATTTCTTTTGATACGCAGGGAAATGCTTACGTAGCCGATTTAGGCAATAACGTTATCCGCAAAATTACAACGGGCGGCGCTGTAAGCACCACTGCCGGTAACGCGTTAGTTGGTTATTTAGATGGTGCGGCAGCCAAGGCCGAATTTTATAACCCTACCGCAACCGCTGTAGATGCCACAGGAAATGTTTATGTAGTAGACAGGAGTAATAACCTGATCCGTAAAATTACCCCGGCTGGTGTGGTAAGCACATTCGCAGGTTACGTTGCGCCTGCCGGTTACGCGCAATCAACAGTACCTGGTTATGTAGACGGCGCTGCCGGGGCCTCGGCGTTTAACTACCCGGTAGCGATTACCATAGATGCATCAGGCAATTTATATGTTGCAGATTATAGAAATAACGCTATCAGGATGGTTACACCTACCGGTAGCATAACTACATATGCAGGCGGATTAACTTTCCCGACTTTATTGGGCAGCCCCAATGGAGTTGTCCTTGACGCGCAGGGCAATATGTTTATCTCTGACAACAACGGCCGCATCCTTGAGATCACGAAAAATAAGATCTTGTATGTGCTTGCCGGTGCAAATTCATCAGGCTATACCGATGGTGTAGGTTCACAGGCACGTTTTAGTAACCCGCAATCGTTAACACTTGATGGACAAGGCAATTTATATGTTGCCGATTTTAGCAACAACGTTATACGTAAAGTTACCGTAGCTGTACAATAAGCTAAGAAATTCATTTTCACAAAAAAGCCGGATCATATTTATAGTCCGGCTTTTTTTGTCTGGGGTCAGCCAAACAGCAACTCGAAAACCTCTTCAATATTGGCCACCATTTTTATTTCGATGGTATAGCGCGACAGGTCCATGCGCTTTTTATCCTGCGCTGCCGACGGCATATTATATTTTGAGATATAAATCTGTTCGAAGCCCAGCTTTTGTGCCTCGGCAATGCGTTGCTCAACCCGGTTAACCGCCCTGATCTCGCCCGACAAGCCTATCTCGCCGGCGAAGCAGGTTTTAAAGGGGATAGGGATATTTTGGTAAGATGATATGATGGCGGCGGCAAGCCCCAGGTCAATAGCGGGGTCCTCTACCTTAATGCCGCCGGTGATGTTCAGGAAAACATCCTGCGCGCCCAGCTTAAACCCGCAGCGCTTCTCTAACACGGCAAGCAACATGCTCATGCGTTTGGCATCAAAGCCATTTGCGTTACGCTGGGGCGTGCCATAGGCCGATGTACTTACCAGCGCCTGGGTTTCTATCAGCATGGGCCTCATGCCTTCTAAAGTGGCAGATATGGTGATGCCGCTTAATGGCTCATCGCGTTGCGATAATAAGATCTCTGACGGATTAGATACCTCACGTAGACCCTCGCCCAGCATTTCATAAATGCCCAGCTCTGATGCCGACCCGAACCGGTTCTTCACCGTGCGTAATATGCGGTAAACATGGTGCCTGTCGCCCTCAAACTGTAAAACGGTATCAACCATGTGCTCCAGGATCTTAGGGCCTGCAATAGCCCCGTCTTTGGTGATATGACCGATCAGGAATACGGGTGTTGCGCTCTCCTTGGCAAAGCGTAAGAGCTCGGCAGTACATTCACGCACCTGCGACACACTGCCCGGTGTTGATTCAATATGTGACGAATGTAAAGTCTGGATCGAATCGATCACCACCAGGTCCGGCTCTAATTCTTCTATCTGCTTAAATATATTTTGGGTAGAAGTTTCGGTTAAAATAAAACACCCTTTGTGACTATCAAACTCATTTTGACTTTTGACTTTTGACTTTTGACTTGAAACTTCAGTCAATCGTTCCGCCCGCATTTTGATCTGCTTCTCACTTTCCTCGCCGGATACATAGAGCACTTTGATATTTGGCATGTTCAGCGCCAGTTGCAGCATCAGGGTTGATTTACCGATGCCGGGCTCGCCACCTATCAGTACCAATGAGCCTGCGACAATGCCGCCGCCCAGTACGCGGTTAAATTCTTTATCAGGGGTAAGCAGGCGGTCCTCTTCGGTAAAGGTAATATCAGCCACCTCTACAGGTTTATTCGCACGCTGTTGTGTAGTGCTGCTGACTTTCCAGGTAGGGACAGATTTTGGATCCTTTTCAATAACCTCTTCCACAAAGGTGTTCCATTGCTGGCATGACGGACATTTGCCCAGCCACTTTGCCGACTCGAAGCCACAGCTTTGACAGAAATACGCGATCTTGGTTTTAGCCATGTTTTGGATGTGCAGATATGCTGATGTGCAAATGTGCAGATTTAATTGGGATTGGCAAAGGGAAATACTAAAATAATTAGCACTTCCCTTTGCTGTACTTTATAGTGTTATTGAGTTTTAATTAGTTGGCCATTCTTGCAAAGTATCTGGGAGTATATAAACGGTTCAATGATTTTGCCGTCAGTATTAATAGCACCAAGTTTGTTGTCTTTTTTTAATATTATTTTATCTCCACAAAAATTGACAATTGCCTGATAGATTGCTTCGGCTATTACTTTACCGGACGAGCCTATGAGACCCACTCCACCCTGACTGTGTACGATGAACAGATCTTTGCCTTTAGGCGATATGTAAGAATATTTTGGTGGTATTATTGTTTTAAGATCTCTGTCAAGCAAGCCGGCTTGATCATATCCCATAGAGATAAAATAATAGTTACGACCTTCCGGGCGAATAACTTGATAAACGAACGGTAAACGGGTATTTCCAACAGTATCTATTAGTCCATATAGGCCATTTTTCCTGGCTATTATGTAAGGCATTGTTATGCTTTGTAATTCCCAAGGAAAGGCATTGCTTTCATAAGGAAAAAACACAATATCGTCATAAACACAAGGGATAATCATTTTCGCAGTAAATTCATCAAGCAGCCCTACTTTACCTTGGTATTTAACTTTATACCGGCCATTGTATGGCGAATGCAGTTGTGTAATATCTTCATATACAGGATCGGCAATTTTTCGTCCGGTAGAATCTATTAACCCAAATAAGTCATTTTTTTTAACAGTAAATTGTCCATTATATCTCGGCACCTTGCTTCTGGCATCGTTACTTATAAAAATGGCATCATACAGGCAATCGGCTATTTGTTTTCCCTTAATATCTATCAAACCGTATTTACTATTATTTTCTATCAGGCAAAAGTTATGGTATATCCACAACAGACGATCGTAGTTAAATGGTATAATTTCGGTTCCAGAACTATCAATAAGCCCCCATTTGTTAATAATACGAGCACGAATAAAAGTTAATGACCTGGCGGTTGCATTATATATTTCTGAGGGGTGAGCAATTAACACGGTATCATATTTTATCGGAGTTAATTGCTGTAGCCTATTATTAAAAACTGCGTATTTTTTTTCTTTTTTAACAAATAGTCTTCCTTCGTTCGCTAATAAACCATCGTATTTTACGGGTAAAACAATTTTACCACTGCCATTTATTATACCCCATTTATCTTTTCTTTTTACGGATATCAATTCGTGCGGATGATTAAGATAAGCAAGTTCTTCAAAATTAAAACTGTCGAATAATGGCGATGTTAATTCTTTGCCGCTATTATCAATTAGCCCCCACTTATTTTTGCGCATATAAAAACCGGTTTGTGTGAAATCGGAGTCATATTCTTTTTTGACTATATTCTGATAAGCGTGAAATTTTTTATCATTACTGTTATACATAAAAAAGCCAATCTCTGCATTACCCCATACCGGAAACCTCACGGTTGGGTTATAGGTTGGCTCGGAAACACGTTCACCGCCTGCGCTGTACAAAACCGCTTTATTATCTGAGGCAAGTGCTGTATAGGCATCGCCAAAGGGGCTAACGTAATTATACTTAAACGGGATAATAATTTTGTTTGAAAGCGAGATTACGCCAGCCTTTCCGTTTAGTGTTACGTAAACATCATTATTAGGAGCCAGTTTAATCTTATCATATAATGCAGGCACAATTGTTTTCCCTGATGCATCAATAAGCCCATATTTTTTATCAATTCTCATAATTGCGTAATTACGGTCAAATATGCCAATGCCGTCAAAAGTTGGTGGTATAACCTCTTTCCCTGTGCTATCTATTACAGCCCATTTATCACCAGATTTTACACCCAAGTATTTTCCAAAATGAACGTATTCATAAAAAGGCAGATTACCCCATCGAAAATCCATGTATCCAACATCATCGCCCTCTCGAAATTCAAATAAAATAGGAGAGGCATAATTTGAATATTTTCCAAGCGGAACAATAGTATCTCCCGTAATGGTAATAAATCCTATCCCTTGCCGATTAGCTATCATGAACAATCCGTTTTCGCATTGGCTTAACCAATTATAGACAGGTGGTATAACTATTTTTCCGAATCTGTCTATTAAACCTTGCCTTAATTCTTTTGAGGTATCGCATACAAATGCATAATCCCCAACAAAATAGCTGCAATTTGAATACAGGGGTTGAATAACAACCTGCCCGGTTGTATCAATAAAACCAACCCGGTTGTCTTTTAAATTAAACGGATTTTTAGCTTTGATCATAAACGGGGCTAAACCGTTTTTGCCGAATTTCTTAATAATAATATTGGTATCTCTTGTAGCCGGGTGCAATAAATTTGTTAGTTTTTGCTGTGCGCATAAAGTGCCTTGACTAAAAAATAAAATATATAATATAAAAAGATTTTTTTTCATTTTCTGGTAAGGATGTGATTATACCTGCATTTCCATAAATGTAATGTTTATTTATTTTTACAAACTGACAAAAAGATAAAGGGCTAATCAGAATTTGTACTGATCTGGCTATGTTGGAAAAGGATTAATTATTATATTGGGATAATGTCAGTCTGTAAGAAACTCAATTTAGAATGGATCCCCAATGCCTATTCGGCAACGGAAAAGGTCCTGCCTAAAAAGAAAATAGCAGAACCCGTAAAGGGCGATCACCCCATTGTAAAATCAACAACCTTATATCAAAACAAAAGGATATGCCGTAAGCTGGTTAGATAAGCTTACTATTGCCGCTCCCGCCAATTTTTCGTATATTTGATCAGCTACCTGCCTGGGTAATACTCTCCAATAGTCAAATTTTTCTAATATCTTTTTTAAGCGTTCTTTGAGTGTGTTTTTATCTATTTTATTGATGGTCAGCTGATTAACTAAAATTACTACTACCGACATATAGTCTCATACCCGATAAATGGTGTTTTTTACTACCAGCATCAGAGCCGATGCTCGATAAACGATATTTTTTACTACCGGTTATATGTGTTATGCCGGTGTGGATTGGAAGCGGTTAAACCGGACCAAAAACAAAAAGAGCAGCTACCTATCGATAACTGCTCTTTTTGAATCTGCATATCTGCACATTACAATTTTATCTCTTCGTCCTTTGATGAGAAAAAGTGAAATTCTGTAAGCTGGTAGGCCGGGTTGCTTTTAACCTTTATCCACTGGCCATATTTAAAGAACCATTTTACCTGGCGGGTCATGATAAAGCCCTGGCGTATATAAGCCTCGATATAAGGGTGTACGCATAGGGTAATGCCTTTTTCGTTTTGCTCGGTTAAAACGTAGTTAAAGTTGTTTTCAATATCGTCAAGCAGTAAAATGCTTGGGCGTATGGTACCGGTTCCGTGGCAGGCAGGGCAAACCTCGGTGGTAACAATATTCATTTCGGGCCTTACACGCTGGCGGGTAATTTGTACCAGCCCAAATTTGCTTGGCGGCAAAATGGTGTGCTTGGCACGGTCCAGCGCCATTTCGGCACGCAGGTAGTCGAACAGGTCCTTACGGTTGGTTGGCTTGTGCATGTCAATAAAGTCGATCACCACAATACCGCCCATATCACGCAGGCGCAGCTGACGGGCAATTTCTTTTGCCGCTTCGCGGTTTACCTGGTAAGCGTTCTCTTCCTGGTTTTCTTTGTTGGCAGTACGGTTACCGCTGTTAACGTCAATAACGTGCAGCGCTTCGGTATGCTCGATAACCAGGTATGCGCCGCCGGCTAAATTAACCGTTTTGCCAAAAGCGCCTTTTATCTGTTTGTCTACACCAAAGTGTTCAAACAACGGCTCTTTGTGCTTATGCAGCTTTACGATGCTTTCCAGGTCCGGAGAGATATCCCTTACGTACTGCTTAACTTCCTCATACAAGGTGTTATCGTTAAGGTATATGTTCTGGAAGTCCGGGTTCAGGATATCGCGCAGGATGGTCGATGTACGGCCTATCTCGCCCAAAACTTTCTTAGCCGGCTCTACAGATGGCAGCCGGGTCATAAATGCTTCCCATTTCGATACCAGGTCAAGCAGGTCCTTTTGCATTTCTGCAACGCCCTTACCTTCTGATACGGTACGGATAATTACACCAAAGTTTTTAGGCTTTATACTCTCTACGATTTTGCGCAGGCGATTACGCTCTGTGTTACTCTTTATCTTTTTAGATATAGATATAACCTCAGAGAAGGGCACTAATACTACGTACCTACCGGCAATAGACAGGTCTGAGCTTAAGCGGGGGCCCTTTGTTGATATAGGCTCCTTGGCTATCTGCACAGGGATAAGCTGGTTTTTGGTCAATAAGTCAGAGATCTTTCCTCCCTTACTGATATCTTCCTCCAGCTTAAAATTATCTAACAGCTTAGATTGGTAACTTCCACCACGCACTTGCTTGGCCAGTTTAAGGAGCGTTTGCACCTGCGGACCAAGATCAAGATAATGCAAAAATGCATCCTTCTCATAACCTACATCAACAAAGGCAGCATTTAACCCGGGCATGATCTTTTTGATCCGGCCCAGGTATATATCACCAACAGTATAATTGTTGCTGATTTGCTCTTTGTGTAGCTCTACAAGTTGTTTATCCTGTAATAATGCAATAGTAGCCCCGTTAGGGGATGAATCGATAATTAATTCTTTTATCAACTGCTACTCCATTTCTTTAACGGTATCCCGGCAGTTTTACCGGGCCCGAATTTTTACTATAGGGGTAAAAAACAATACTGTATGCGCTTTTACTCGCTTAAAAAGCAGGTAAATAAGGTGCTAAAAAGCAGCGCTTATTTCTTTTTGTGCCTGTTTTTTCTTAAACGCTTTTTGCGTTTATGAGTAGCCATTTTGTGTCTTTTACGTTTTTTACCGCTCGGCATAATAATAATTTTTTAATGTGTTACTTTTTTAATTCCTTAATATATTGATCGATGCGCTGGCCAAATACAGGGTCGGGCATCATTTCTTTGCATTTTTCGTAAGCTGCAATGGCTTCTGGTTTCTGGCCTAACTGTTTATAGGTTTCGGCCAGGTAAAAATAAGGCTCAAAGCCCGGATTATGCGCAATAACCGTTTTAAACCGCTGCACGGCCTTGTCAAACTGTCCTGATTTCATCGAGAACAAACCTAAATTAAGGTTTGCGCTAACGTTATCAGGATCTTGTGCAACAACTTCGCGCAGTAGCGCAATTCCCTGCATAGGGCTTGCACCGCCGTTTACATAAGCAACGCCTAAACCGGTTTTAGCATCAAGGCTTTGCGGTTTAAGTTTTAAAGCGTTTGTAAAACCTTCAACAGCGCCCGTAATAAATGCCGGGGTTAATGCTGTATCCTGCGTTATTTTAAAAGCATCGTTAAAACGGCTGCCCGAGTTTAACCATGCTGTAAAGCTGTTGTCTTTGCGGGCAACAGCCTGGTAATAAAATGCTGCCGGCGCGGGTTGATTAACATCGTCCCAACTGGCAGCTAATTTTTTGTCGACAGCTAACTTTTCAGCATCACCCTGCGCGTTCTTTAATTGTCCTTCAAGATCAGTGATCTTAGCCGCTAATGCTGCACCTATGGCAGTTTTGGCGGGCTCTGACACCATCTCGACAGTTACGTTTGATGCCGCTTTGGCTGCCGCCTGTGGCGGGGCAGACTTGGCGTTATCACGCGCAGCACCAGCTTTTATAAGGCCCTTAACAGGCAATGAATACAAATAGCCCATAATAGCTACAATAGCTACACCAACAACTATTTGTTTTTTATTCATTTTGCTTATTTTGCGTTAGCTGTTTTGTTTCCTGATTTTACTTTCTCAACAAATGTTTTAGCCGGTTTAAAGCTTGGTACAAAATGCTCAGGTATAATTATAGCAGTGTTTTTTGAGATATTACGTGCTGTTTTTTTGGCCCTTTTTTTAACAACAAAACTTCCAAATCCCCTTACATAAACGTTCTCGCCGCCAACCATTGAATTTTTAATAACTTTAAAAAACGCTTCAACTGTTTCTTGTACATCAACCTTCTCAATTCCAGTCTTAGATGAGATTTCAGTTATAATTTCTGCTTTAGTCATATCTGATTTTCTTTTATTTAATTTGTAATTACTTAACTTATTTGGGGTTGCAAAAGTATCTCTTTATTCCTAAAGAGCGAAATAATTGTAGCATTTTTTTTTATTAGTCTAAAAAGTGCTACATAATCTTTACAAATACTACCCAATTAAACGTATATTACTATACTTTTGTTAGGCATGGATTTCTCTGATGAGCTGGTACATTGGTACAACCAAAACAAACGCGACCTGCCCTGGCGCAATACTGATGATGCTTACATTATCTGGCTTTCTGAAATTATTTTGCAACAAACGCGCGTTGAGCAGGGCTTGCCATACTTTTACCGGTTTGTTGAAAATTACCCTGA
>JAQBOP010000156.1 GCA_028287975.1 Mucilaginibacter sp.
AGAGATATGGCCTGATTACCCTACAAAAGATGACTTCTTTTTTAACGAAGACGAGTATTAATAATACTTAAGATCTATATAAAAAGCCTTGTATATGCAAGGCTTTTTGTTTTTATGCCGATTTGGAATAGTTTTGGTTATTATAATAATATTATTCACAACTAAAACATACACATCATGAGAGGCTTACTGTACATTATCGCTGTTATTCTTGTTATAGGCTGGGCATTCGGATTCTTCTATTATTCTGCCGGCGGCATCATCCACGTATTATTGGTTATCGCAATTATAGCGTTACTATTAGGGTTGATAAGGAGAGCTTGATAAAACGGCCCCTCCTAAATCCTCCCCGGTAGGGAGGACTTTGAAAACCTATATATAGTTAATAAAAAATCAAAAAGTCTCCCCTTCCGGGGGAGATTATTCACGGTTGATTAATTTTTAAAACGTTCATGAGGGCTACGCCGTTTAGAGGGGGCTGCTAACTCACCCTATACATCTTACCCGGCAGTGACCTGATAAAACCCTGCATTTCCATATTCAATAAGTTCATGGCCAGTTGGCTCATGGGCATATTGGTTTTTATCGTCAGGTCGTCAATGGCTAACGCTGCACTGTGTTGTTGCAGGATCTCAAAAATGGTTCGCTCTTCGGCCGACAGATCAAGCGGCAATAAAAATTGCTCTACCGGTTTGGTATCGTCGGATTTTTCCCACCCAAGACTGTAGGCCAGATCGGCCGCGCAGGTTAGTAATGCCGCCTTGTTATTGCGGATCAAAAAATTGCACCCTTCAGAATATACATCGCCCACCCTGCCCGGGAAAGCAAAAACATCGCGGTTATAAGAATTAGCTATTTCGGCAGTAATTAACGCGCCGCCTTTAACACTGGCTTCTACTACAATGGTAGCATCGGCCATACCGGCAACTATGCGGTTACGCTCGGGGAAGTTTTCCCTGCCGGGGATGGTATTTGACGGATATTCGGTTAGTAAACCGCCATCCTCCAGCATCTTATCGGCCGTAATACGGTTAGCCGCCGGGTAGATCCTGTCAAGCCCGTGGCCCAATACCCCTATCGTAGCTACTTTGTTTTTAAGGCATTCTTTATGCGCAATTACATCTATGCCATGGGCCAGGCCGCTTACTACCAACACATCATATTGCTGTAGTTCGGTAATAAGTTCCTCGCAAAGCCGGCGGCCATAGTCGGTAGCGTTACGGGTGCCTACAATGCTTACAATCTTACGGTTATTCAGATCGGCATTCCCTTTATAATATAATAGTACGGGCGAGTCGAAACAATTCTTTAAGCGCTTAGGATAACCGGCATCCGTATAAAACAGCACGTTTATCCCGTTTTTCTCTACAAACTTTAACTCGTCAGCAGCTTTTTGCAACGCTTCATCAAAATTTAGCTCGCGTATGGTTTTCTCGCCGACGCCGGGGATGCTCAATAATTTATTTGACGAGGCGTTAAACACGGCTTCGGCGCTGCCCAAATGGCTAACCAGCACCTTGCCCATACCATGACCAATATTTTTTAAGAATGTGAGGGCTATTTGATGAAGTTGTGACATAAAGTTTCGTGCACCTAAAATAGAAAAATATTACTATAAATTTTAGCAATTGTTGTTTTTTATGTTGCGGCGAGTACTCACCCCGACCACGCTTACGCTGGTCGACCCTCTCTTCGCCTCCGGCGGAAAGAGGGTTGTGCTTTTTTTTAACCCTCTTTCCCACTTGCGGAAGAGAGGGTGGTCGAGCGAAGCAATGACCGGGTGAGTAACTACACATTACTTATTTTCAAACATTTAAAAAAAACTATAAAAATAGTTTGCAAACTATAAAAATAGTTCTACCTTTACTTAACTATAAAAATAGTTTGCCATGAATATTAAAGAACTGACCAAAGCCGAAGAACAGATCATGCAGATACTGTGGCAATTAGGCGAAGCCATTGTAAAAGACATTATCGAAAAAATGAACGAGCCGAAACCTGCTTATAACACCGTATCAACCGTGGTAAGGGTGTTAGAGGGTAAGGGGTTTATTGACCATAAAGCCTACGGTAACTCGCATGTTTATTTCCCGCTCATCACAGAGGCACAATACCGCAAATTCACTTTTGATAAAATGATGAGTAACTATTTCAGCAACTCGTACGAGAGCCTGGTATCCTTTATTGCTAACGAGAAGAAGCTGGGCATAAAAGAGCTTGACGAGCTAACCAAACTGATAGATGACTTAAAAAACAAAAAATCATGAACTGGCTGCACTATCTTGCAGAAGCCAATATATACCTGGGGGTATTTTACCTGGCCTACTGCCTTTTTTTATCAAAAGAAACTTATTATACTTTTAACCGCATATACCTGCTGCTTAGCTGCGTGGCAGCATTTATATTGCCGTTGGTACAAATAGGTTTCTTAAAACCCGCGGAATATGCAACTACAGGCAACATTTACCTACCTGTTGTTGCTAAAAGTTTTACCTGGCAGGACGGGCTTCTGTATAGTTATTTAACGGGTGTTATAATTTTTGCTATCCAGTTTACTATTAAGCTATACCGGTTGCAAAAACTGGCGCGTTTGAAACCTGCATATAGTAATAATGATTATACGCTGATCCAATTAGAAAGATCCGGCACAGCGTTTTCCTTCTTCAATTACCTTTTTATTGGTACAGAAGCTATCGAACCCAAACTGATAATAAGGCATGAGCTGGTGCATATCCGCCAAAAACATTCGGCTGATGTGATATTATTAGAATTATTGAAGATCATCAATTGGTTTAATCCGGCTGTTTATTTTTTACAAAACAGCGTGAAATCTGTACATGAATATATTGCCGACGAGCAAACAGCTTTAACAGCAACCGACAGCGTAACCTACTCCACCTTTTTAGTGAACAACGCTTACGGTATCAGCGGCCCATCGTTTACACATTCATTTTTCAATTATAACCTGTTAAAAAAGAGAATTATCATGTTGCATCAAAAACGTTCAGGTAGTTTAGCCAGGCTAAAATATCTTATTGCAGTGCCGCTTTGCGCAGGGCTGCTTTGCGAGTCGACCTTAGGGTTTAGCAAAACCTACGGCTTTATTAATATAGGTAATACGGCTACCGCAATACTTGCAGATACTATACATAAAAAGAAGCTTCCGCCACCTCCGCCACCATTACCACCTGCGATACCCAAAAAAGGCACAAAGGGTCTTGTTTCAGCTCCGCCCCCACCTTTAGCGCCTGCAAAACTTGATGGAAAACGTATCAAGCCAAATTTGCCACCACCGCCGCCACCTGCAAAAGGCAAGGTAAAGTTTCCGCCACCGGTGATCACTAAAGACGATCGGGCAAAAAAGACACAAGATGTCAAGTTTCCACCACCGATAATTATTAAAGACAAACCGGCAAAAAAAGCTGAGCCAGGCATAGTTAGTATTGACGAGCCGGTATTGGCTAAAAAAGCTCCGGGTACTGAAATAAGAATTGATGAACCTGTAATTAAAAAAGAACCCGTTACCGACGTAAGAATAGACGAGCCTGTAACACCAACAAAACCTAAAAAGAAACCATAATTACTAACCAAGCCTTATCACATAAACCTGAAAAACATACAATCATGAATCTATTGTATTATCTCGCGGAAGCCAACATTTACCTGGGCGTATTTTACCTGGCCTACTGCTTATTGCTCAGTAAAGAAACCTATTACCAGCTAACAAGGACTTACCTGCTTTTTAGTTGCGCGGTGGCATTTACCCTTCCTGTTTTACAGGTAGGTGTATTAAAACCTGTGGAGGTTGCCGTTACAAGCACTATAAACTACACGGTTCCGGCTTATACAGAACCTTTGATAACTAACTATGTGAATACTGCACCGGTAGTGGTCGAGCATCATTTAACTATACAGGATTACATGGTATACGCTTACTTTTTAGGCGCCTGTATTTTATTTTTAATGCTGGTGGTTAAGCTATTTTCCCTACTAAAGATGATGCGGAATGCCCAAACTGTTAATGAGCTTAAATACAAAGTGGTTTACCTGCCGAAAACCGGCGTTGCGTTTTCATTTTTCAACTATCTTTTCATAGGCGACAACGCGCCGGGAGCCAATACCATTATCAGGCATGAACTGGTGCATATTCGCCAGAAACATTCTTTCGATATTATTTTCCTGGAGGTGTTGAAGGTGATCAACTGGTTCAACCCGTTTGTTTACCTGTTGCAAAACAGCCTTAAAACCGTACACGAATATATAGCCGACGAGCAAACCGCCGCTTTAGAGGCGGATGCCCTGGCCTACGCTACCTTTTTGGTAAACAACGCTTACGGTACTGACGGCCCGGCGTTTACGCATTCCTTTTTTAATTACAATATGTTAAAAAAGCGCATCGTCATGCTTAACCGCCGACGTTCAGGCCGGATAGCCCGTTTAAAATACCTGGTGGTTTTACCTTTATTTGCGGGCCTGCTTTGTGTATCGACATTGGCTTTTAGTAAGACTTATGGTTGGGTTGATCTGGATCCGGCGAAACCTGTAAAAACTGATGTTAACAAGATTTCACACTCATTGATAAAAGCCTCTCAAGTTCGCGACCAATTAACAATTCACCCTAAGCCTGACAAAATCGTTTCTGCAACCGCGCCTGACATAAGTTACGTTATAACACCGCAAACAGAAATTTTCCATCTAAAGGAAATAAATGACGGTTTAAATAAACAAGGCTTTAAATTAGGTTTGAATGCAAAGATGCATGAACAAGAAATATTAGCCATACGTTTAACCATCGAAACTTCACCCCAACTAAACTGGCATCAAAAAGTAAGCGCCTTTTTTACAATGGACGACCTTAAAAAAACCGGAGATGTTATTGTAATTGCCGCCAGTAAAACACAAAAAAAACTGCTTTTGTATATTGCTAAAGCCACTTCAGTTAATCCTTCAAAACTATCATCGCTTGATTTAAAGGCTTATAATATATCTGCGCCTAACAAGTTGTCTATTAACGATAAAGATCCGCATAGCGGTACGGTAACCACTATCGGGATCCATAATGCAACGCTCGACTTAAATAAAGACGGCGTAAAACATCCGCGCCCGCTATTTTTTATAGATGGTGAAAAGTTTGTTTTTAGTAAAACACAGGAAGCACAATTAAGTGCCGGAGCGCTTATTTCGACTACAGCGGATTCAATGGTGACCTACCCAACAGGCAATACCTACGCTGTTGCCAAATGGGGCAAGGAAGCCGAAAACAAGAATGTCATTTTATTATTCGGCAATGCCAGTATAAATGTTGTTGATACAGTAGCAAAACCAGACTGGCTTGTTAAATATTTCGCAGGAAACGTAAAATATCCGGCTACAGACAGGGCGCAACATGTTGCTGGCCGTGTCATTACTATTTTTGCTGTGGATGCTGATCATAATCTGCAATATGCAAAAGTAGTGCGAACTCCGTCAGACGCTATGGGTGACGAAATAGTAAGAGTATTAAAGAAATGTACCGAGTTATATATGTTAAAGCCGGGTATACAATATACACTCCCTATAAGTTATACGCTTGACGATGGAAACGGTGGAGACGTGCTGCCTATAACACAAAAATTACCTAAAGTTCATGACCCTAACTCGGGGGTTTATAACCCAAATTCTATGGATATTGATAATTTACCGACCGGTTTGGTTCTTAATGAAATAGTAATACGTGGCTACATTAAAAAAAAATAACTTATCTCGATAACAAACCTCAAGCCGGGCAAATTTGCCTGGCTTTTTTTATAAACCAAAACCCGTTTTACATGTTATATTTATACTTTCATTTTAAACTTAACGGTATGCGGTCATGTAAAAAGAAATCCTTAAAAAAATCTACAGCAAAGGTGTTGCTGGCCGGTGTACTAAGTTTTGGTTCGACTGCTATGGCGCAAACGCCGCCGCAGTCACCGCCTCCTCCGCCCCCATCGCCGTCAGAAGTTTTCAATAAGATCAACCCGTTTAAAAAGAAAAAAACCAAAGGGAAAGACACGGTAGTAAAAAAGGATACCGCGGCCGCTGTAAGGCCAGGCGGCCCGCAAACACCACCACCGCCTAATCCATTAAATCTTTTCAAGAAAAAGAAAACACCCGCACCCGCCTCACCACCTGCAACATCGGGAACGTAGAAGCTGTATCAAAGTCTTAAACCTAAATGGCATTCAAAATAATATTTGCCCTCTGTGATCTTAGTGTCTTCTTTGCGAACTCTGCGGTTTCTTTTTAACCACAAAGCACGCAAAGAAGGCACAGAGAAGCACGGAGTTTC
>JAQBOP010000173.1 GCA_028287975.1 Mucilaginibacter sp.
TATTTTTGTCGTTGTATCAGGGACATTACTTATACATACCAGAGTTTTCATTATAGTTATTTGCTTTTTAATGGTAATGAAGCTATCACGAGCAAAAGTAAGTTGTATTGCAGCTCCTGATGGTCATAATAGAGGTTTTTTACAAATTTAGTTAAAAAAGATAGCGTATAAAAATGGAGATAAGCAGGTTAGATAAATTACTTGAATTTATAAAAAGTGAACCCAACGACGAGTTTTTAAAATATGCGTTGGCAACCGAGTATCTCCGTTTAAACCAGGTGGATAAGGCATTGGAGTACTATGAGAACCTGGTTAATAATCACCCGCAATACTCTGGTACTTACTACCATTTGGGTAAGCTTTACGAGGCGCTTAACCGCAAAGACGATGCTGTAAAAACTTACGAAAAAGGCATGGAAATAACCAAAGCCAAGCGCGACAACCACGCTTTTTCTGAATTGCAGGCTGTATACCGAGAAGCGATTGGTTATGATGATGACGATGATTATTAGGAAAATCAGGTAGGGTGTCACCCTGAGCCCGTCGAAGGGTGAGCGTAAAGGCCAGCCCGCATGCTTCGAGTGCCTCAGCATGACACCTGCTTTTAGATAGATATAAACTTTGAAAAAACGCCAGCTTCTTTTTCTTCGTGATGCCTTTATCTATACGCTAAGCGCATTTGGCGGCCCGCAGGGCCACATAGCCATTATGCTGCGCGAGTTTGTGCAAAAGCGCGGTTACATTACTGAAGAAGAGCTCATGGAACTGAACGCGCTGGCGCAGGTATTGCCCGGCCCGTCGTCGACACAAACGCTGGTGGGAATAGCCTGGAAGGTAGGCGGGTTATGGCTGGCTATCATTACCTTTTTAATGTGGATCTTGCCGTCGGCCGCTATTATGTGTATGGCGGCCATTAGCTATAAAATGTTTGCCAACCAGGGGAAGATTGCGGATATTTTACGTTACATCCAACCCATGGCGGTGGGTATTGTAGGGTATGCCACTTATACCTTTGCCAATAAGTTTTTAAAAACCCGGGTGAGTATCATGCTGGCAGTAGGGTCGTTGATAGTTACACTTATTTTGCAAAACCCTTATGCTTTCCCCTTGTTGATTTTGCTGGGTGGGATTGTTTCGTCGGCTTTGGAGACACAACCGCAGGAGAGTGAGTTACGCGTAAAGCTATTCGCCAATGTCAACCCAAACAAGGTAGCCTATTTTATTGGGATCCTGTTGACGTTTGCGGCTTTGGGCGCGGTGATCAACCGCACATCGCCGTTTAGTTTGCCTATCCGTTTATTCGAGAATTTTTACCGCAACGGTATCCTGATCTTTGGTGGGGGACAGGTGCTAGTGCCGTTGATGTACACCGAGTTTGTCGAGCTGAAGCATTACCTCAGCAGTTCTGAGTTTCTTTCGGGCTATGCTTTGCAGCAGGCGTTGCCCGGCCCTACGTTTTCATTCACTTCCTTTTTAGGCGGCATCACCCTGGGCAATAAAGGCTACGGCATCGCAGGCGAAGTATTGGGCAGCGTGATTGCCGTAATAGGTATTAACCTGCCGGGGATGATCCTGATCTTGTTTATCGTGCCGTTTTGGGAGGATCTGAAAAAGATAGCCCGAATAAAGAATTCGCTTAGCGGTATCAATGCCGTGGCGGTCGGTTTTATGGCAACTGCGTTCATCTTGCTGACAAGGCCATTTGGCGGTAACTGGATGGCTTATGGTTTAATGGTGGCGACTTTCCTGTTGCTGCAATTCACCAAAATAAAAACCCCGATAGTTATTGTGATCGGGGTGGTACTTGGGTTATGCTTATAGCCCTTGGCCCCGACCACACTGAAGAGGGGACAATGGCCGCAGTTTGCCTAAATGCAAATCAGTCGCAAAAACGCCCTTATGTTGTCGCGATTGCCCCTCATGTTTACGCTTTGTTAAATTTAACTTTGGGTGTTATTAAATTAATAGCAAAAGAAAACGAGAAAAATCAAATTTAACAATCCCAAAAAATAGCAAAATGGCACTCATCAATCCTCACATTAACTTTAACGGAAATGCCGAAGAAGCATTTACCTTTTACAAATCAGTATTTGGCGGCGAGTTTACAAAAGTCGTTCGTTTCAAAGACCTTGCAGGCGCCGGATTCCAGGTGGCAGAAAAAGAAGAAAATAAAATTATGCATATTGCTTTGCCTATTGGTAAAGGTAGTTTCCTGATGGCAAATGATGTCCCGGAAATTATGGGAAGAACAAACGAAAACGAAAACAGAAGTAAAATTGTAATAACAGCGGAAAGTAAAGAAGAAGCAGATAAATTATTTAACGGCCTTTCAGTAGGCGGAGAGATTGAAGGCCCTATTGGTGATAGCCCATGGGGTTCATATTTTGGTTGTTTCAGGGATAAATACGGTATTGAATGGATGGTTGACTTTGATCCAAAATCTAACGCAACAGTATAATAAAGTACAAATTCGAAGTCTCTTGGGATTATTTGTACCGATGGTTTTTGACTGCACCTGCAGGGTTCTCACAGAGGCCCTGCTTTTTTTTGGAGATATGTGCAGCCTTCTAACCCACGAAGGGGGAACAATAATTGACTATTTATGCTGCGTTTGGCTCACGCGAGTGTGTGCCAGATGAGACAAGTGAGCCACGATTTTTGATTAAGTACTTATTATTTAGTTATTTAATAAAAATCGGTGAGCCAAAATGAGCCAAAAAACTGACATGGTTGCGCCACCATTTTATTGGATTGTTAATTATTTTACCATCTCTTTAAATTGGGCGAAAGTAATTAACCTGGTATTTTTATATTTCATAACTTCCAGTAATAATTTGTCGCCGGTTACTAAATAATCAGCTTTCGATTTTGAGGATAAAGCGAATAGATAATCGTCTTTAGGGTCGGATGTTACCTCAATTATATTCCCTATTTTATAGGAAATAGTTATGAAATCATGCAAATCAATTATCTTGAGGATTTGTGATTCTGAAAATAGTTTGTTGAATTTGGGCCGTGAAAGGACATTTGCGATTTCATCCCTTAATTCACTGCAACTGGCAATGGTAATTCCATTATTTACCAGATCTGTTAAATAGTATAATTGACTGTTTAATGCAAGCGTTATCCAAATATTACAATCCAACACAACGAGCATACTACCGTCCCGCCCGGAATTCTTTTATTTCTGCTACAATTTCGTCCATAGTTGGTATCGGACCGGGTTTAATAGCTTTGTCTAATTCCTCGGCAAGTTGTTTGGCCTTAGTTTGATTTTGAAAAGTAATACCCAATTCCTTCAGCAATAACTTTACTAACGCACTTTTCTCTTCAGGAACGTTGATAATTAATGTTTCCATACTATCAAAGTTAATTGATTAAAACTAAGATTGCAATTCACCAAAATAAAAAGCCGATAGTTCTTGTTGTCAGAGTGGTGGCTAGGATTGTTATTTTATTGGATACATACATTATATTTCAAATAATTAAGATAACATCTTAAAGAAATATATAGAGGCATATTGAATTCATACTGGAAAGTTAAAGTAGCATTTAAACTGCCATCCTTAATCAAATCCATTTTCTTCGAGAACTCTGTATAATGTAAATTGGTCACACCAGCTGATAAAATACCCATCAAATCAGATTCAATTGATTTTGGTATATGTGTTAACTTGTTTGGAGTAAAACAAACACCTGACTTGTTTATGTTACTTGACGTGGTGCAATATAATATTTGATCTTTATCTAATTTGACTCCCGACTCTCTACTTTCCATGTTGCTTAATTATTTATATCCTGATTATTAATTTAAAATGGCGGTTCATCATCAATATCATCCATCCTTGACGGGCGGATAATAAAGTTGCTTGGTTTGTCAAAATCCTGCGATGGATTTAGGCCGGTAAACGCGGCATTTGCTCCGGGGAAGCTATCGCTTGTATCCAAATCGGTAAACTTAACGTACTTGCCAACAAATTTCAGGCGTACAGTACCCGTTTCGCCGTTACGGTGCTTGGCAATAATTACTTCGCCCACGCCTTTGGTCGGGTTGTTATCTTCGTCCACATCCAGCCCGTAGTATTCAGGGCGGTAAAGGAATAGTACCATATCCGCGTCTTGCTCGATAGAGCCCGACTCCCGCAAATCCGAAAGCATCGGCCGTTTTGAGGCACCTGGACGGCTCTCGACAGCCCGGCTTAATTGCGACAGGGCTATCACGGGCACGTTCAGCTCTTTTGCAACCGATTTTAAGGCACGTGAGATACTGCCGATCTCCTGCTCGCGGTTACCGCCGCCCTTGCCGTCTGCCGATTTGCCCTGCATCAATTGCAGGTAATCGATGATGATGAGCTGGATATCATATTGCGATTTTAAACGGCGACACTTTGCGCGGAACTCGAATATATTTAGCGCGGGTGTATCGTCAATGATCAGCGGCGCTTGCTCCAAACGGCCAATTTTCGAGTGGATCTGTTGCCACTCCCATTCTTCTAATGTTCCTTTACGGATCTTTTCCTGTTCGATCTCCGTTTCGCCGGATACCAAACGGTTAACCAACTGAACAGATGACATTTCGAGCGAGAAAACTACAACCGGCTTTTCAAAATCAACCGCGGCGTTACGGGCGCAGGTTAGTACGAAAGCTGTTTTACCCATCGCGGGGCGGGCAGCTATGATCACCAGATCGGATTTTTGCCAGCCCGAGGTCATGCGGTCAAGGTCTGTAAACCCGGACGGCACACCGGTAAGGCCGTCTTTTTTATCTTTTAATGCTTCAATTTCTTTTAAGGTTTCCTGTAACAGGTCGTCCATCTTGCGCGAATCGCGGCGCAGGTTATTTTGGGCGATATCGAACAGGTTCTTTTCGGCCTTGTCTAACAGGTCAAGCACGTCGGTCGTGTCCTCGTAAGCGGTATTGATGATCTCTGTCGAGATGCGGATCAGCTCGCGCTGAATGAATTTTTGAATAATGATCCGCGAGTGAAACTCAATATTTGCAGCCGAAGCCACACGATTGGTTAGCTCGGTAATATAATAAGCGCCGCCAATCATTTCCAGCTCGCCCTGGCTGCGCAACTGCGAGGTAACGGTCAAAATATCAACCGGCGACGTTTTCTCGAACAGATATTGTATCGCCTTGAAGATCTTTTGGTGATTGTCACGGTAAAAAACTTCGGGCTTTAAAATATCAATAACTGACGATAGGGCATCTTTCTCTAACATCAATGCACCCAGCACAGCTTCCTCCAAATCAACTGCCTGCGGGGGTAATTTTCCGAGCCCGGTATAAGGGGTTGGGCTGGTTAAGCGGGTACGTTTGTCGTTGGTGTTGGCCTTGTTATATTGGTTGTCGTTCTCAAAATTCATACCTTCAAAAATATACTAAAAAATGGCGGATGTAACCATAGTTGACATCTTTTTTTTACAAAAGGCAAAACGCCCAAATCGTTAAAATTTTGACCTTTGTTATTAACAGCCGATTGTTGGTAAATATAAATTTTAGCTGTAAAGTGTCGTTTTTTTAGCCTTGTTAGTAAAATACTTTTGCTAATTAAACCGAAAATTTATAACTCAAAACACCATTATCCCGCGCCGGTACAAAGTTAATTAATATGGCTATTTTTGCAGCCTTAATTTAAAGATAAAATGTATAATAATAACAGGGAACCCCGCGAAAGCAACCAGGTAGTTTTTGGTATCCGCGCGGTTATTGAAGCCATTAGGGCAGGTAAAGAAATTGAATCATTATACATTCAAAGAGGTATTGGCGGTGAGTTGCTTAACGAGCTTAGAGGCTTATTAACCGAGTATAATTTAACCGCACAACAGGTTCCGGTCGAAAAGCTTAACCGCATTACGATGAAAAACCATCAGGGGGTGATCGCTTTTATTTCGCCGATAACTTACCAAAAAGTTGAAGATATTATTCCGCAGATCTTTGAGAAAGGAGAGGTGCCGCTGATTTTGGTGCTCGACTCGATCACCGACGTACGCAATATGGGCGCCATTGCCCGTACGGCAGAGTGTAGCGGTGTTCACGCTATTGTGGTGCCTGCCAAAGGATCGGCACAGATCAATCCCGATGCGATAAAAACATCAGCCGGGGCCTTATATACTATTCCGGTTTGCAGGCATGATAACTTTATGCAAACCATTAAATTCTTACAGGAATCGGGCCTGCAACTGGTTTGCTGTACCGAAAAAACCAAAGAATATATTTACAAACCCGACTATACTGCGCCGACAGCTATCATCATGGGATCTGAAGAAGACGGTGTGCGCAATGATATCATCCGCATAGCGGATCATTTGGCCAAGATCCCGATGTATGGCGAAATTGAGTCGCTGAATGTATCGGTGGCAACAGGGGTTATATTGTATGAGGCGATAAGGCAGAGATTAACCCCCTAACCCCCTGAAGGGGGAACTTTTGGATTATGATCAGCGACCTTGATAACTTCTACCTGCAACATTCAGAACCGGTAAACTCTTGTTTGCTGGCGTTGCGAAGCATGATCCTGAATCAGGATAGCCATATCACCGCCGAATGGAAATACCGGATGCCATTTTTCTGTTATAAAGGCAAAATGTTTTGTTATTTATGGGTGCATAAAATAAGCCATCAGCCATATATCGGGATAGTTGAAGGTAAACACATTGAGCACCCTGATCTGATCATTGAAAAGCGCTCGCGGATGAAGATCATGCTGTTCGACCCAAACCTGGACCTGCCGGTTGAAACTATCGATGCCATTATCCAACAGGCGCTTGATCTGTACCGGTCTGGGGTGATTAAGATTAAGTGAGGAATAAACACGAATTTTCGAATTGTATTGAATTTAACGAATTGATTTTCTCCCAGCCGCGCCTTTGTTGGAGTTGTCATCAATAACTTGACGATACAATTATCGGGTCTTATCTCTACATCCCGGTACTTGTTGGTGAGGACACAGACAACGGTTGGAGTGTATAGAATACAAACAAAAAAACCGATCTTGTTTTCACAAAATCGGTGCAATCAATATCAAAAATCGGTGTAATTCTTATACAGAGAAACTCTCGCCGCAGCCGCAGGTACGGCTG
>JAQBOP010000178.1 GCA_028287975.1 Mucilaginibacter sp.
TTAGTGTGGATGGTTTGTAATTCGTATAACGCTTTAAGCTTTTGTTCTACGGTTTGTTCCATTATTTTGACGGGATTTATACTTATTTCTTTTTATAAACGGATGGCAAAGATACAACTTTTTTAAATTATTTTATAATAGTATTGTAAATTGCTCAGCCTCACCCTAAATCCCTCTCCAAAGGAAATGGACTTAAAGCTATTTTCTTAGCTGAAACAGCAAAATTACTACATAAAATATTTAACCGGGTTGGTATTAATACTGGTTAAACGTAGTGGCAGATCAGTAAATTTTTTCCGGATCAGGTCATATAATAGCTGCTGGGTAAATTGCTCGCTTTCAAAATGGCCTATGTCGGCAATGATGGTTTTGCCGTCGGCGTCAAAAAACTCGTGGTATTTATAGTCGGCAGTAATAAAAATATCTGCGCCCGCGCTTATGGCCTGCTTTAATAAAAAGCCACCCGCACCCCCGCAAACTGCTACCCTTTTTATTTGCTTACCGGTAAACGCAGTATGCCTGATTACATGGGTATGCATTTTTTCTTTAAGATGATATAAAAACTCCTCGGCATCCATGGCCTGTTCCAGCTCGCCTATCATGCCCGAGCCTACCTGCTGATGCTGGTTGGTAAGGTTGTACAAGTCGTACGCCACCTCTTGATAAGGATGGGCCAATATCAACGCAACTAATATTTTACTCTCCAGGTTGGCAGGATAAACGGTTTCTATGCGGGTTTCTTCTTCGGTATGGCGTACGCCGGGCTCGCCGACGTACGGATCGCTATTTTCATTACCTTTAAAAGTGCCGGTACCTTCGGCGTTAAAACTGCACTCGCTGTAGTTGCCTATATTGCCTGCCCCTGCATGAAACAACGCGTTACGTACCTGGTCGACATGGCTGGTAGGTACGTAGGTAACCAGCTTTTTTAAGATGCCATGTTTAGGCGATAAGATGCGGTAATTCTCTAACCCTAAAGTCTCACAAATTTTGGCGTTCACGCCGGCTAATACACTATCTAAATTAGTATGGATGGCATATAGCGCGATGTTATTACGGATAGCTTTTTCCACCACGCGCTCAACGTAAGTTTTGCCGTTAAACTTTTTTAATCCCTTAAAAACTATTGGATGATGAGATATGATGACCTGGCAATTGGTAGCAATAGCTTCATCAACTACAGCCTCTATACAATCCAGCGAGATCAATACCTGGTGGATCTCCTGGTCGGGATTGCCCACAATTAGGCCTGCGTTATCATAATCTTCCTGGTAAGCAGGCGGGGCAATAGTTTCAAGGTGAGTAATGAGCTGTGATAGTTTCATGAAATCAAAGTTAGTTATCCGTTACAATAAACGACGGTTACATTGCCTTTATATCTTCCAAAAATAAAATCATTTGTTCTTTATTCATTCCCCATTTATCAGAACATGGGTTTACCACTATGCCGGTATCGTTGGTATGTTTAATCACAAATTCAAATACCTCTTTTGCTGACATCATCCATCCAGCAATACCATCGCGGCTTTCTACCCATAGATCAATTTCTTTCCAGTCCGTAAACAAAGGTTGAAATGTTTGGCCATTTTCGTTGTACGTTTTTAAAAAATTAAACGTGCTGCCGACTTCAATCTTGACTTTTCCGGCAGGAGAAATCGGCGAAGACTTTATACCATCCGTTTTTATTAAAACTAAAAAAGTTGCTTTTGCGAGGGCTGAAGTTAATATCTGCAAATTAGCTTCAGTTTTATTGGACGAAAATTTTTTGAAACCTTTTTTTAGATGCGGGTTTTCAACCGGCGTATTGACATCTTCGTTTTTCATTCTATTCCAAAAGGCCATTAGGTAAATGTATCAAAAATCCCTAAACAAGTAAAGACGCAATGTCTTTTTGCGTCTCTACGGTTTCCAAATATATGATAGATCGAAGCGTGTTTTAGGCGCCTCTACAGAATATTAGTTGCTCATTTTGGCTATATTAAAGCTCTCAAAAGCTTGTTTTTGGTTGTACTCTAAAGCCAGTTTTTTGTGGTTCACCAAATCTACAATCGATCCGATAAAGCATAGGCCGGCGGTGAACAGGTAAAGGATCCCCATGCCTATCTGGCCGGTGATGAACCTTTGCAATCCCGGTACCAAAAACATACCGATTATACAAAATATCAGCATGTCCTGAGGGCTTTTGCGTTTACCGGAGTATACCATGTAAAAATATTTTTTCTGCTCGTCATTTAAGCCGGCTGTTGCTTGTTGTAACAGAGCCAATTCTTCAGATGTAATGCCTGACAGGCTCATATACGGGTTTTGATTCATGTCCATAATTTCTATAGTTTTTGAGTGATTGTTTATTATTTATACCCCAAAACTAAGGTAGTATTAAATATTTGCCTATGCAAAATGGGCAGGTTAAGCTAACAAATCGGTAAGGGCGGGAATTTAGGCGGTGAAAAGGCGAGGTTGATGATGGATATCGGTGAATTACTCATCTCTCCCTATAAAGGAATAGGGACTAAAACGAAATACTTTGCATTGAAGTCCTCTCCTTTGGAGAGGATTTAGGTGAGGCAAATCGTCCTAATCAAAATTATATTCCTGTTTAGGCACAAACAAGCGTCGCCCTAAAACAAAAATGCGATAACTGATAACACCCAACGCAGGCACGCCCAGCCAATGTGCATGCCATGAATTGGTAAGATTGCCGTGCAACAGCCACGATATGGCGTGCCCCATGCCACAACCCGGGCACCAGGTTATGCCCATCAGCTTTAAAGGGCATAAGGTGTATTGTGACTGTATAGAGGAATCGGCAATGGCCAGTGCTATGATGGCCGCTACCCAAAATATAAGTTCGAAATTTGTTCGTAAAAACTTAATCAACTTTGTTTGACTTTGTTGCAAGTATCAAAGATACAGCTAAAGCCGACAATAATCCAATTAACAAAGCACCAAACAGACGGCCCGAGAACACTGCTAAATTATTGCCTGCCTGTATATAGTTAATATAAACAATGCCGGCAAAAACAGCTAAAATACCGCCGAATAATAAAATCTTAAAACTTTGTATCAGCGCTTCTAAAAACCCCATGTTGCCTCCGCAATCAAGGGCGCGGTAGCTTCTTATGCCAAAAAACAAACCGATGATCGGTATTAGAATAGAAAGATATTCGAAGGGTGCTGTGTTTTCGTTATAAGTATCATAGCCCAGCGCATGGGTAACAAATAACCAGATGGTACTCAGGACACCGATTACAGCGCCCCATATTAATGCATTTTTCATTTTTATTATGTATTAGGTTAAAAGTTGTGAGTTGTAGTCTAATATACGAGTCCATGTGATGATACGTTGTTTAAACTACCATAAAAAGTGTTTTTGGCGGGATATTGTTTTGCATTAATAAAACTTTTATTCGGTTTTAAACGCGGCCTTTTCCATATATTTGCGCCAGTTTTGAACATCCGTGATATATTAGAAAGATATAAAGCTGATGATAGGATCAAGGCGCTGGCTACGGCCCTTAACGCGTCAAAAAATCCAAGGATACAGCTTCGTGGCTTGGTCGGATCGGGTGATGCGACCATGGCGGTAGCATTGTATTTTTTGCAGCACAAACACATGGTGTTCGTACTGCCGGAGCGTGAAGAAGCCGGCTATTTCCAGGCCGACCTTGAAAACCTTACCGGTAAAGAAGTACTGCTTTTCCCGTCGTCATACCGTAAACCGTTCGAATTTACCCAGCCCGACAGCAGCAATGTTTTAGCGCGCGCCGAAGTTTTGAACGAGTTAAATCACTCGTCAGAGTTTGGGCAGCTCATCGTAACCTACCCCGAGGCGTTGGCCGAAAAGGTGATCGACCGCGCATCGCTCGAAAAAAACACGTTGGAGATTGCCGTTACGAACAAGCTCAGCATCGACTTTATTAATGAGTTTTTGGTGGAGTATGATTTTGACCGCGTCGATTTTGTGTATGAACCCGGGCAATTTTCTATCCGCGGCGGTATAGTCGATATCTTCTCTTTCTCGCATGAGCTGCCTTACCGGGTCGAGTTTTGGGGCGATATGATCGAGTCGATCCGCACGTTCGAGATCGAAAGCCAGTTATCTGTCGAACAGGTTAAGAGCATCACTATCGTACCCAATGTACAGTCGAAGTTTTTAACCGAAAGCAATATCTCGTTGCTGGAGTATATTGACGACGATACCCAGATCTGGATAAAAGATGTACAGTTTACGTTTGATATCATCCAGTCGGGTTATAAAAAGGCCACCCAGTTATGGAAAGCATTATCGGCCGACGAAAAGAACCAGAACCCCGAATGGATTGACCCAAAATTTGGGTTTACCGACGAGAAGCTGATCGCCGACCAACTACATGACTACGCCGTCATTGAGTTTGGCAAACAATTCTTTTATCAGCCAAACGAAACCATCAGCTTTGATATGCGCCCGCAGCCATCGTTTAATAAAGACTTTAGCCTGCTGATCCATAATTTTAAAAATAACGAAGCCGAAAAGATAGAGAATTATATCCTCACCGATTCGGCGCGGCAGGTAGAGCGGCTTTATGCTATTTTGGAGGACCTGGATAAAACCGTAAAGTTTACACCGATCAGCATCAGCATCCGCGAGGGGTTTGTCGACCGCGAGCAGCAACTGGCCGCTTATACCGATCACCAGATCTTTGACCGTTATTATAAATACAAGCTTAAAAAAGGTTATCAACGCTCGCAGGCCATCACGCTAAAAGAGCTGCGCGAACTGAAGCCCGGCGATTACGTTACCCACATAGACCATGGCATAGGCAAATACGCCGGCCTTGAAAAGGTTGAGGTTGCCGGCAAACAGCAGGAAATGATCAGGCTGATCTATGCCGATAACGACCTGTTGTATGTCAATATCAACTCGCTTAACCGCATCTCCAAGTACAGCGGTAAGGAAGGTGCCGTTCCCCGCATGAATAAGCTGGGTACCGACACCTGGGAGAAGCTGAAGAAAACCACAAAAAAAAAAGTTAAAGATATAGCCCGCGACCTGATCAAGCTTTATGCCGTGCGTAAATCGCAGCAGGGTAATGCTTTCTCGCCGGATAGTTACCTGCAAACTGAGCTTGAGG
>JAQBOP010000186.1 GCA_028287975.1 Mucilaginibacter sp.
CGTTATTTTATCGCCCTCGTTGCTGATATAAAAATTATTCTGGATATCAAAAGCTATCCCCTCGGGCTGTATAAACAGCGATGGATTGATGGAATAAACCGTTTTTACTTTAAAGTTAGCATCGGTAACAACAATTATTTTGTTAACCGACGATACGATATACCACTCGTTGGTGTTTTTATTTTTAGCTATCGCTGACGGGTGGAACGGTATCTTTTTTTGCCCCAATTGCGCCTCGATATCCTTTACATTAAGTGTGTATTGAGCTGCTTGTTTCACAGCACCGTTTGACGATAAATTAAAGGCAAAAATTGTATTTGTCTTTGCCGTATTATCCATAGCGCAATGCTTACACATTACATAAAGCTGGTTGGCTTGCTCATCAGCATATAAACCTTCGTACTCGCCTTGCGGTAAAATTTCGTTATACTTTAGTACGCTTTGAATGTTACCGCTACGCAATTCTTTAAACGGAAAAATAAACAATACGCCGTCGCTTCGCAGCATAATAACCTGCTCGCCTAAAATGGCTATGTCTTCGAAATCGCCCGCCTTACCAAACTTAACATTACTTACCTTTTTATCGCCCTGCTTAAAATAATACACTTTACCCGCTTCATCCTGTTCGGCATAAATGGTATCATTTTTACCATGGTGAAAAGCGATGCCCGATATCTCGGTCAGGCTCTCGGGCATGAAATATTTGACCGGGTTATTCAGGTCATACCCCGGCGGGCTGTTAAATGGTTTTTGCTCTATACAGGAAATCCCAGCCATTATTGCCAGCGATAAAAAAAGAGTTAATGTTATAATGTTTATTTTTTTCATGCCCGGGTGCTTAAATAATTATAAACCTCGCGCTGCGATTGTATAGCAGGTTCGGTAGTTTTAACAAGTTCATTTTGCAGGCTTTCATTCAGCATAACCGCTTGTACGTTGTCTGCCAGCTGCAGGTTAATGATATGGGTGATGTCGGCTTTTAATTGTTCGTCGTAAACCGGGAAACAAACCTCAATGCGTCGGTAAATATTACGGTTCATCCAATCGGCCGAGCCAAGGTAAACTTCAGGCGCGCCATTGTTGTGGAATATAAAAGCACGACCATGTTCCAAATACCTGTCTGCAATTCTTTTTATAGTGATGTTCTCGCTCATGCCCTTAACACCCGGTATCAGGCAGCAAATACTACGAACGATTAGCGACACTTTTACGCCGGCCTGCGACGCGTCGTAAAGCTTACTGATCAATGTATGCTCTTCCAAATTATTAAGTTTAATAATTATAGATGCAGGTAAGCCTTTTGCAGCATTACCTATCTCCCGGTCTATCATCGCTAAAAAACGATCTTGCAAATTAAACTGCGCGACCAGCAGGTGCTCAAATTTTATCAGGTTGGGCGAAGATGGTTTTTCCCGTTTGGCCAGGAAAATGAACAGCAATTCTATCTCACGTAAAAGATCTTTATTGGCTGTCATTAAAATATGATCGGTGTAGAACGCGGCGGTATTTTCATTAAAATTGCCAGTGGCCAGCAGGCCGTAATATTTTACCCGGTCATTTATCCTGCGTTTTACAAGAGCAACCTTGGCATGTACTTTTAAAGCGGTGATGCTGTAAATAATATTAACGCCGGCAGCCTTCATTCGGTTAGCCCATTTAATGTTATTGGCCTCGTCAAACCGGGCCTTTAGCTCAACCAGCACGGTTACTTTTTTCCCTGCGGATGCCGCGTTGATCAGCGCATTGGCAATGCGTGAGTCACGGGCCACACGGTATAATGTAACATACACCTCTTCGACAGTTTCGTCCAGTGCGGCGGCATTAAAAAACCGCAGGATAGTGCTATACGATTGATAAGGCGTGTTGATCAAAACATCTTTTTTCTCTATTTGATCAAAGATAGATTCGTCCGCGCTGAGGCGATTATATATTGCCGACCACTTATCGTAACGGAGGGCCGGCAAACTAACCGGAAAGCCAAACAGGTCCTTCAAATTATGATAGTTCCCCCCCTCTACCAGGCTTGATGATTCTATCCCCCAGTTATCGCATACCAACTGCAAGATCCGCAATGGCATGCCGGGCTGATGCAGGAAACGGGTAGCAATACCCAAATCGCGTTTTTTTAATTGATCTTCTATTTGTTCTGACAAGTCGCCGGGGTATTCGTCTTTCAAGTCAAGCTCCGCGTCGCGGGTTATTTTAAAGGTGTAGCAACCTTTAACCGTTTCTTTCCTGAATAACTTATCCAGGTTATACCTGATGATATCATCCAGGAAAAACACATAGGTTTTATCACCTTCGTCGATCTTATAAAATCTCGGTAATTGATCTGACGGAATGTTAAGTATCACTATCCTTTCATTCCCTTCGCCATCCTCAAGCATTATCAAAAAATACAGGTCATTATTTTGCGGAAAGAATTGCTTTTTATCTGATAGCTCAACCGGCCGCAAAAACGCCATTACCTGGCTAAAAAAGTAATCATTTATTTTTTCGGATAGATCAACAGGTAACGACTGATTAATGAGTAAATGGATGTTATTTTGTTTTAGCAAGGGTATAATTTGCCCGGCAATTATTTTACCGAACTGCTGCTGTTGCTGCATGATTTTCTGCTGCGCAAGTGTTAGCGGGTCTTCAATGGCGCTGGTAGCAGATGTTAGCTTACCCAGCTTATCCATAGCCTGTAGTACCGGCATGCGTACCCGGTAAAACTCATCAAGGTTTGACGAAAAGATAGACATGAAATTAATGCGTTCTATCAATGGCACATCATCCTGACCGGCAAGATCAAGTATGCGCCCGTTAAAAGTAAGCCAGCTCAGGTCCCTGTCAAAAAATTTATACGCCATATTAATGTTTAGTTAAAGGCGCGTTATCATGAAAAATTGATGATATAATAAACGCCGCTACGGCAATAATTAACCCGAACATAAAAATGTTATAGGCCACCCGCAGCAACCGGTATTTACGCCCCAGCACTACGCCTTGCGAGTACACATCTTTTATCAGTGTGCCATATAAAAAGGCCCGGTCGTCCATTACTTTTAACATGCCGTCGGTGTATTCCTTTAGACCCATTTTATAAAAATTTCCAAAAAACAGCAGGTTCACTTTTTTATTATCGATATCGGCCGGGGTAAACGTACCTTCGGGGATTGACGGACGCGTTGCCAGGATAGAAAATATCATTGATAGCAGGCTGACGGTTAAGAGTATAAAACTGGGTATAGCCAAAAAGGTATTTTCTTCCAGCTTTCTTAAAACCAAACTAATAATGGCCGATAAAATAATAGAGTTAACCGTGATCAAAATATGCGCTTTATTATCGGCCATATCACTTAGGCGCTGATTATTGCCCGATGTTATCCTGAACATGGTTTCTATCCCTTTTTCCGGCCGGTCGTCTTTTTTCTTTTTCTCCGGTTTTTCTGCTTTCTCAGTTACAGGCTGTACCGTCGTTTCATCCGGGTTTATATCTGCAGGTTTTTCCCTTGCAGTCTCTTCCTGTTTTTCTTTGAGTTTACGCAGGTTCTTTTCTTTTTGGTCGTTAAGCAGAAGCCGCGCGTAATCGGTAAAGTAAGTATGCGATTCCAGCAACTCTATATTTTTTTGTCGCCAAAGCTGCTTGTCTATTTCGATATGTTTTACCGTTTCTATCTCTTTGCGCAGTCCTTTATTTTTCTCGCCAAAATCCTCTGTACCTAAATGAAAAAGATCAGCGTCGCATAAAATTTGTTGCAGCAGGCCGGTTGGATGTTGGGGCATTTTTGTGGCCATAATACAGCCATCAACTTTTTCTATGATGGCTGCATCAACTTTGTTTTGCTCCAAAAACCCGGCGGCTAATTTTGATCCGTTTGCTTCATGATTTGTCTTATCGGCAAAATACCCCGTATCATGAAACCAGGCGGCGGTCATCACCACAAAAAAATCTTCGTCGCTTAACTGGTAGTGATTAGCAATGCGGGTAGCGGCTGCAACAACGCTTTTGGTATGGTTAAGATCGTGATACAACAATTCGGGGTCATGATGCGTATCGAAATAGTTTAATACATACTGCTTTACATCTTCTAACAATTGCTGATATTCCATTGAACGGTGATTAGTGTAGTGTTATTCAAATTTACTGTTAAAATCTATATGTTTTCTAACAGGCAATTCCATTTTAACAGAATTACAAATAACAGTACGCTATCCTATCTCCTAAAACCACATCATAACAGTTCTACACATAAATACCCTTTGGTATTTACAAGAGAAATAATGGCATGTTTTTCAAGTGAATAAGAAATTATCCTTAACACACAATCTTCGTCTTCCTGGTCTATGTGCCATTCTTCAACCTCTTTACGGTTATTAAGCAGCGGCCGTATTTTTATTTTATCCTCTTCTGTGCGGATATTGGTTTTAAACAGGTGTATGTGATCAAATTTACCCATGGGATCAGTCATTATAATATACAATGACTATCATGGTTCGTCAAATTGGACAAAAACCGGTAGATTATTTTCTCAATTGACTATGCCTTTTATCATTTTCCGCCAACAATCAATATAACATCACCTTTAGCCGGCAGCGCAATATTAGTTTTCATCTGCCCCGAAACCACCAAAGGCTCAGCTATTCTTTTAGTTACACCGCTCTCACAATCAAACATTTCGCCGTTAACGGGCTTCCCTTTAAAATCAAAAGCCAGGCTAATTTTTTGTTCTGTAGATGATGGATTATAAGCATAAACAAAAGTTTTGTTGCCGCATTTAACGCCGTAGGTTATTACGACTTCGGCTGAAGAGGTTACAGCCACCTGTTCAAAAGAGCCGTTGCCTGCCGCCAGCATCCTGTCAGATATACCGCGGATCTTTTTCAGGTATTCGTCGGTTTTACGATTATCAAAATATTCCCACCACCAGCTCATGGGCAATATCGGGGTTGAGGTGAACAAGCCATACCATAAACCGCGTTTATAGTCGCTGTCCATTTCATCCACAAAATCATCAAAGTTTTTAGACCAGTCCCACTCGTAGCTATATTCGCCTATTACGTAGGGTTTGTTAAAATTTTGTTCATATTGAGTGATGGCCTGCGGGATGGCGGTAGTATTTTTATAAATATGTTTCTGGTTAAAATCCATATGCGGCAACGCGTCCAGGCCTTTCAGATCGCGGTGTGAGATGCTTGTTGTGGTTAGATGATCGTAAGGGTCGATATTTTTTAAATACGTACTCATCTCATCGTGCCAGTTAACTATTGAGTCGGCATTAATTGGTTTATTTTTATTGCCGAACTGCACATTATCCACTTCGTTGAAAAATTCCCAGGCGCCTACGCTGGTGCTGTATCCCCACCGGGCCACAAAATAACGTAACCGGTTTTTATAACGCTCCTTTGATTTAGGGTTGACAAAAAAATCAGCCGCCGAAGGCGAGAACCCACCATCATGAATGTTATAGTTACCCGCCCCAAGCGTCAGCATTACATATAAGCCCAACGAGTCGCATAAATTGAACATGCGGTCGATCTTTCTTATCGCGCTCGGGTTGTAATAAGCGTCGGACGGTTCATAGCGGTTGCTGTTAAAATCGCGGTGCCAGTCTAACGGTAAATTAAATGAGCAGATCCAGGTACGGAAAAAATTACCACCATGTGCAGCCAGCGCAGGTAGCATGTATTCGTAATCATACTTAGGTTTTTGATGCAGCTCGCTAAAAAACTTCGAGTCGTCGCTCTTGCGCGATTCCCAACCGATATTCTCGCCGATTCCACGAAAAGGTTTACCGTTATCAAATTGAAATTCCCAGTTATTTTTTAGATGCAGGAACCCGTTTTTGCCCGATGGCTCGACAGTAAACGAACCTTCTTTTGATCGAGATGCTATGTGCCCGGCCTTGCTAAACTCACAATTATAGGTGTACTTTCCTTTTTCACGGGGCGCAAAACGAGCTTTCCAAAGTGATTCCTTGCCGCTTTCGCCTGATTCATAATAGCAAGGCAATACCTGCTTTTTACCTGATGGAGAATGCAGTATCATATCCAAAGCAACATCTTCCTGCAAGTATGGATTTTGCCAATCGGCAGTTAGCCCTATATCAAATTCTGTTTTGGTATAAAGCTGCGGTTTTGCAGTGATTAATTTTACGGTACTAATGTTTTGCGCATGGAGTATTTGCGCGGCAGCACACAACACTACCAACATCCCTGTTTTTTTAAAAAAATGCTTGTGGTTGTTCTTCATCATTATTTATAGCACCCGGTACCTGATTTGATCATCCTGCTGCCAAACCAAAAAGTTTTGCCCGTTATTTAGCGTTACTGCTTTTATAAAATCCCCTTCGCCTACAGTGGTTGCTTTTTTACCGGGTAAGGTAACCAGTTTTAAAGTGTCATTATTTCGATATGTAACAAAAACTTTGGTGCCTGCCCCAGCGATTGCACAGGTTTTCCCTTTACCAATATATGTTTCAGGATCAGTCCCCTGTGTAAAGTACATATCGCCTTTGCGCTGCCAGGTAGTTTGAACCGTGTTTGACTGATCTATCCTAATTCCTCCTCCATCCATCGGGCAGCCTTCTAACTTCCAGGTATCTAAACCCATTTTCTGAGCATCCGAAAAAGACCTTCCGTGGTCAGCCGACCTCATCACATACATATCCCGCGAACCGTTCAGCCAGTTTCTGAACATGATGGCAACAGCGTTTCCTGATACCGCGATACTCGGACGGCAGCATTCGCAAACATGCATATCCGGCGATTTATAGATCAAATGATTAGGCGCCCATTTATTAGTTTTGGCAGATAATGATGAGAAACATACCTGGTTCTTTCCGCCTGATCTGGTATCCAGCCATACTGCGTAAAAACCATCATTTTTATCGGCACTTACAGCTATCATACCTTCGGGTGCCGAATTTTTAAGATCATTAACATAACCCATGGGCTTCCATTTGGCAGCCCTGTTATCGAGTTTAAACCAGTAAATATTTCCGGCTTTATTTATAGCTGTAATTATCGAGCAATTTGCCGAGCTGCTTATTTGCGGCCCTCTCGACATACCAAGGTGCATCCCATCAACCCGCGCCACCAAAACCGGTGTTGAAAATGTCTGTCCATGATCAAAAGATGTCGCACAAAATATTTTATCGTCAACACCGTAAGCAACCCTGATTGTTCCGCCATTATTAACACCAACCTGCGGCTGCTGGCCGTGGCCTATGGTGGCTACAATCTCAACCTGTTGTTTATTTTGTTGCGCGTTAACTTGTAAAAATGCCGAGCCAAAAAGCCCGGCAATCAGCAGAGATCTTTTTATAGATATCATGTTAATTTTAGTTTATGCAGATTAACACAACAGCGTTAATATTTTATTGCCGAAATTTTTACCGGGCCCAATAACCCCGACGATTCTAATCCTTTACCCATATTAGGCATAACTATTGCCGATACTTTTCTTTGGTCGGTAGGTAGTTTGCTGTCCCCAATTAAACGGTTAACCCAGGTGTTTACCACTTTAACTTCTATAGTATTTACGCCCGGTTTTAATGCCCGGGTTATATCTAATTGGTAAGGCGGTGTCCACGCACCGCCAACATCAACACCGTTAACTTTAACTTTTGCGATGGCGCGGGCCAAACCCAGGTCAAGTATATAATTGGTTCCTTTTGCTAAAGTAGCTATATTAAATTTATTATGGTAAAAGGCCGTGCCCGAATAGTATTTAATGCTATCATTTTTATTGAGCGACCAATCTGTCAACGTTTCAAATATCACCGGCTTTGCAGGTCCGCGCATTTTGCTGTCAAAGTTCACCGTCCATGGTTTATTTATGGCGATAGCTTTGCTTGCCTGCGGATAGTTTGAGCGGCTGGTATCTTTCTTAACGCCATCTTTCCTGAACACGATGAAAGCGCTCTCATACGGCGCCAGTTTTAGCGGGACAGTAGTTGTGCCGTTAGCCTGGTAATAAGACGGCAGGTTGCGGATATCGCCGGTAACGGCGTTCCATAACTCAGGTTGCTTGCCATTGATCCTGAACTGAGGAGAAATATTTACCGTTTTTGTTTTTTGGTTTGATACAAAATAGATTGACCCGCCATCTGCAGCGCGATGGATAAACAGGATCGAATCGCTTTGCGTTACTTTAGCATCAGGCACCACCTTAACCAAATCAAGGGCCTGTTGCATATCCATGCCCGACAGCACCATCCCCTTGCCGTAATGATTAACCTTAACGTTTGTTCCATCTATCTTACCCCAAAGCTCGTCTGCCAGGGATTGTACTTGTTTATCAGCCTGCGGGTAACCCTGTAAACTTGGCGACCGACTTGGTTTCGGTCCTAATATAACCGCGCCCTGTGATACCAGGTCTTTTAGTCTTTCAAGCAGTTCCGGGCGGATGGTTTCCAGTTTCGGCAATACCAATATGCTGTAGTTAATGCCGTTTGGCAAGGTTAGTTTACCATCTTTTACCGTTAGGCGCGATTTGATCACCTCGCCATTGATGTAATCAAATGAGTAGCCCTGCGGCAAAGCCGGGTCGACAACGCCTGTCATTTTCGGGGCATCCTCACCAATAAAATAAGCTACGTCGGCCACGTAAATACCCTGCTGCAGCATCATGTTGCACCGTTTAGAATATTTTAAAAAAATATCCATATCAAAGAACCACGTGTTGAGGCGGTTAAACTCTACGCCGAACCAAGTGTTCAAGCCGGGCAGTTTATCATCATTAGGTTGTTCAATATAAACGTGTAACAGGGTATTATTAATACCCTCGGTGAAGAAACGGTCGCCGCGTTTTTTAAACATGGCGGGGTATCTTGAAAACGCGTCGCCGGCGGCGGTAAATGACTCTGCCGACACCTTAGTTTTTCCATAGATATGAGCCGATGATGACGCGGCTTTATTTTCAATATCACCCAGGTCGCCCTCGCTCCAAAACTCGCCGCCTATCTCGTCCGACTGCCCGCCGTACTGCAGGAACTCGCCGGGATAACCCCAATGCCCGTAGTTTTCTAACCAGGTGGTCAAACCATATTTATGACTGATATCGCGTAAGCCGCCCACATATTTGTAAGATACGTCGTCAGCAATTAAACGGCGCAGGTCCCACAGGAAACGGTCCGAGTGGTCTTCGCTGCCCACAACCTTACCCTGCATCACCGGGATAAACGGTACCGGATCGTAATGATAGGTTTCTTTAAATTCATTGATCAACTCGTCGGTCCAGTTTTGGCCGCCCGTTTCGTAGCTGTCCTCAACAGTAACCTTCCAGGTCTTCCTATCTTCGGCCGGGATACGTTTCATGATCTCGCCCAAAAACGCTTTAAAGTGTTCGGTGATGTGGGTGGTACTCATTTTATCGGTTTCTAACCCTGTACCCTCTGGTGTGGCAGGCGAGTTTTTGACGCCTGTGGGGGTCATGCCCGTGCGCTCAATGATCCAGTTTCCGGCAGGGACATCCCATTTTAAGGTACCGTCGGCGGCCATATATTTTGAGATATCGATCACTTTGTTTGGGTCGACCACATATTTATCGTTATCAACGACAGGCTGCGGCACCCATTGGTAAGCATCCCAGAACGGGTGCGGGGTTTGCCACATTTTAGCTTCTGTCTTTTCGATATAGTTCTCCACCATCGGCGTAGCCGATAGCTTAATTTCTGAGATCTTGCAATTGTCAGACACACGGCTGAACACCACCCTGAAATCCGTAGCCGTAGTAGCCGGGATAGAAATAGCGGCCGGACCGTAAGGCGAAAAGCCGACGTTCAACGCCGTATTACCACGGTCGACCGAGAAATGCTTTACGGTGGTAAATTCGCCGTTCACTTTTGCCTGGAAGTCGCCCTCAAAGCTTAAACCCACCTGAGCGGGAGTGATCAGGATACTGCGGGCGGTAAACGCCTGTGCAGTGCTGATGGTTAATGCAAACGGCGCACCACGCGGGATCTTTACGTTAGTAGCCTCGTCGTTATCCATTAGGTTGTTTAATGATTCGACCGAAGGCACGGATGATAACGTTGGTTTCAGATCGGTAATGCTTTGGCCAAAACCATCGGCTACCGGGTAGGCAATCACCTTTACATCCTGGAAAACGGGAACAGGCTTCTCCAACATTTTGTTAAAAGCCATTGGCCCTTTCACCATGGTTTGAGATGATGTCAGGTAGCGCATGGCCTGCTCCGGCTTAACCCATGGCCCGCCCGACTGGCTCCAGCCCGGGCTGTTAAACAAACCTATCTCGATGTTTAACCGGGTGGCCGTTTTTAAGGCGGTGTGGATAATATCCCACCACTCGGGTGTGAAGATCTTTACTTTACCAAAGGGCATATCATCGATACCGATGTTGCCGATAAAGGCACGGTTAATGCCTACCCGTTTCATGGCTTCCAGGTCTTTGATCACGCCTTCTTTTGAGATATTGTCTGACAGCCAGTACCAGTACACACTGGTTTGGATGTTGTCAGGCACGGTAATAAACCCGGTTTCGATGGATTTAAAATTGGTCATTGCCGCGTTGGGCACGGCTTTAACCTGCGCTCTGCTGCCGGTAGTAAAAACCACAGAAAACAACAGACAAACAAAAAAGAATTTAAGCAATACAGCCCTGTTTAAGCTCATGAGATGATTATTTAAGTACGAATATAATTGGTTTATAATTTAACTATAATCCTGGTAAGTTATAGTTATCAAACATAATGTTAAGCAAAATAGAATCCATCCTGTACTGTCATGACCTCACCTGAAAATATGGATTACCCGGACCAAGGGTAAACCCAAAAGCGGACAAGACTCTTGTTTTGTTTCACGAAAGTGTGAAACAGATGAAACAAGTGAAACAAGATTTTGAGTTAATTACCTGTAAATAAAGAATTTGCCAAAAACCGGTGAAACAAAATGTAACAACTTTTAAGTCAGTAAAAGTTAGGTTCAAATTATGTTAATCGGTTGATAATCAAATGGTGCACAATTTATGTTTTGCGTTGATATGAGGAACGCTCTAAAGACTCTTCTTTGCTACCTATTTGCCGTTAAGAGTGTGAGCACGCAACGTTCTTTTCGCCGCTGCATGCCCGCGCCGGTTGATGCAATTTGCGTCAGTTTCCGTCAATAAATTGCAGTAAAAAACAATTTATTGCATTAATATGCTGTTTTTGTATTTAATGCTCATTGCTGAGATATATTTGTTGTTAGGCACGAGTACGCTAACCTCATGTCGTCGCTGCATGCGCCAACCTTGGAGAAATCGCACAGGGCCCCAGGCCGCTAATAAAGTTTGTCTAACCTATTCTTAAAACTGAACATTACTTTTAATAAATTAATTTCGCTATTTTTGATATATGGTGATTGAGAAAACAAATAACGAGATCATATTTCGCTTACCTGCTGATATTGATACTACCGGATTTGAACGGATAGTAAATTATCTTAAGTACAAGGAAGCTATCAGAAAAAGTGCAGGCACCGATGCGCAAGCCAATAAACTGGCAGACGAGTCGAAAAAACGCTGGTGGGCAGAAAATAAAGCCAGGTTTATTAAGTGAAATTGCGGACTGTGGTCGCCTCGCCACTTCCTGATCCCTACTTCTCTCCACCACGTCATTGCGAGGAACGAAGCAATCTCTACGGCGGACATTCACTCAACGTGATCTCGTCCTAAGATTATCGCACAAATCACTATTTTAGGGGATGGTATTTCAGCAAGGCGGATGCGTCTACATCATGACCAACAAGCTAAACTCAGTTTTATACGTTGGCGTAAGTTCTGACTTGACAGGTCGTGTATGGGATCATAAAAATAAAACATATCCTAAAAGTTTTACCGCTAGGTATAACTGCAATAAGCTGGTTTATTATTTTTTTTACCCACGTATTGAAGAAGCTATTAATGCCGAACAACTATTAAAGGGAAGCAACCGAAAGCACAAACAGCAATTGGTTACTGCTTTAAATCCGGAATGGAAAGATTTATATGATTCGTTATTGGACTGAGATTTTTCTTATTTGATTAGCTTACTTAGAGATTGCTTCGTTCCTCGCAATGACGCGCGGGAATAAGGTATTTCATGCACAACCCTCAATCCGCTAATAACAAAAAGAGGGCTGCGCATGAAATGCCGCGGATTATATTTATTTCTCCGACGTCAACTTTCTAATCAGATCAGTTTCTTCAACTTTATACGGCGTACCATCCTGGCGGAAAATATCATGGAACCATAGTTTTGGTTCTTCGCCGCCCGGCATCGGGGCGTCCCAGGCATAAATGGTATTGGTTTTACCCATTACAAAGCCCCAGTTAATGGCGCCTACATGTTCGCGTTTCAGCATCGGCATTACCGTACCAAAAGTACTGTTACGCGGACGGGCCATATATTCGGTGCAGATCAGCGGTTTGCCATGCGTTTTTAACAGTTGCACTACGCGCAGGTGTGCCGCTTCTTCGTCGTAATTATGATAGGTGATCACATCTGAATTTTGAACCTGGTAGGCGTTTAACTTCTCAAATGTCCAATCCCACAAACCTGCCGACACCGGCTGATCAGGGCGCACTTCATGTGCCCAGGCAAATACATTTTGCAGCAAAGGCAATGACGACTCTTTTTTACCGCTGTTGCCCGGCTCGTTAAACAGGTCCCACAATAAAATACGTTTGTCGTGCGCGAAGGTGGTCAATACGTCTTTTACGTAATGCTCCAACAAAGGCATTTCTTTAGGGTCCTTAAGCGCGGGTACGCCCGGGTCCTGCATCCAGCCGGAGTTGTGTACGCCTGTTTTAACCGCGGGCTGTTTACCCGGTTTCGGGTCGGGGTTCCAGCAATCATCAAAAAACACCAGGATAGGCTGAATGTGATGCTTATCGGCAACAGCCAAAAACTCGGCAACGCGCGATTTAAAACCTTTTGGGTCCTGCGTGTAAGCTACGCTGTGTAAAAATACACGCATGGTATTAAAGCCGATGCCTTCGGCATAGCCCAACTCGCGGTCGATGGTTTTCAGGTCGAACGTATCGGCCTGCCACATTTCTAACTGGTTGATGGCGTTGCTGGGTATGAAGTTGGCCCCGGCTATCCAGGGGTGCTGGCTGTACCATTGGTTAGCTTTGGCAGCCGACCAGATCTTTTCCGTCACCACAGTTTTAGACTGCGCCTTAACAGAAAATACTGCCAATGCGCATATAGCTCCGGTTAATATTATATTTTTTATTGTTTTCATCGTGAATTAATTGGTCTGCTAATATAGTAAAAGATTAAAATAAGAAAACCTCTTGCTCGGTATAAGCCCCACCTAAATCCTCCCCGGTAGGGAGGACTTAAAAAATAAACGCCTAAGAAGTTAAAGTCTCCCCTACCGGGGGAGATTTAGAGGGGGCTCTATGCGCCTGTGGCGGAAAGAGGGTGTATATATCCTTCAAGACAGTACAGGACGGCTAATCACTCTGCTTATATTATGTTTGTTTATCCAAATTATGCACTTAGCAATTCATCGCTGCACTTATGATCAAAAACATTAACAACATCAGCAAAAACCTGCTGACGGGACTACTATGCCTGGGTAGCCTTTCCGCCACGGCACAAGGCGTTAAACTGCAACAGCCCGCCCCCAAAATAGTCAACATTGTAAACTTTATCCGCCTGCTTGAACCGCGCGATGAAAAAATAACCGAAGATGTGCTGTACCAGACCGTGGTAAAGCAGGTAGAGATCATGAAGAAATATCATTTGGGCGGCACCTTCCTGTTGCAATACGATGCCCTGATGGATAAACGTTACCAAACCCTATTGGCCGGTTTACCCAAAGGCAGCTTTGAAATTGGCGCCTGGTGGGAGATCCCGCAGCCCTTGGTTGAAAATGCCGGCATGAAATGGCGCGGCCGTTACCCGTGGGACTGGCGCGCTAACATTGGCTTTTCTACAGGCTATACGCCTGCCGAGCGCGAGAAGATCATAGACGTTTATTTCAGGGACTTTAAAAACGTATTTGGTTATTATCCTAAATCTGTCGCGTCGTGGTTTATTGACGCGTACAGTTTGAATTATATGTACCAGAAATACCATATCGTGGCATCTGCCAACTGTAAGGACCAATATGGCACCGATGGCTACACCTTATGGGGCGGCTACTGGAACCAGGCTTATTACCCAAGCAAGATCAATTCTTACATGCCGGCGCAACATGCCGATCAGCAGATCCCGGTACCTATCTTCCGGATGTTGGGCAGCGACCCGGTACGGCAGTATGATACCGGGATCAGTTCATCCCGCCAGGGGGTAATTACGCTTGAGCCGGTTTATAATTTCGGCGGTGGCGACGCGGGTTGGGTTAACTGGTTCTTTAAAGCTTTAACTGATGATAATTCGGTCAACTTTAATTATACCCAGGCCGGCCAGGAAAACTCTTTCACCTGGGATGCTATGAAAAAAGGCTTTGAGATCCAGATGCCTTTGATAGCCAAATTGCGCGACGAGCATAAGGTGAGGGTGGAAACCATGGAGCAATCGGGTACCTGGTTCAAAAAGAATTTTAAGGTAACGCCGCCTACCTCATTTACGGTAAGTAAAGACATTGAGGGCAGCGACCTGAAAACAGCCTGGTACAACAGCCGCTTTTACCGCATCAATATCCTTTGGGAACATAATAACCTGCGCATCCGTGATATTCATTTATTTGACGAGAAGTTTCCGTCGGTTTATGAAACACAGCCGGTAACCTCAAACGAGTGCGTGTTTTTTACCCTGCCGATTGTTGATGGCTATATTTGGAGCAAACCCAACGATTTAGCCGGTTTACGCATTAAAGCCATGATTGACGGCAAGGAAGTTTTGCTGGAAGGCGGCGACCCTAAGTTCAGCAAAACCAAAACCGGCGCATTGCACATTTCATGGCCATTAACAACCGTTAAAGGCACATTAGAAATTGACATGGCCGAAAGCCAGATCAAAATGAACCTGATAAGTAAAACCAAAACAGACTGGTATTTTGACCTGCACGCCACACCGGGCGCTAAATTACCGTTTGAAAATATAGGCTCAACAGCATTGACCTGTAAGTTTGAGGATACCAACTACGCGTTAAAGGCCATGAAAGGGAACTTCTCGAAACCTGACAACGGTTCTATATTGAGGTTAAAGCCGCAAATGAATACCATAGTTTTAAATTTGGCTGATATAACGAATTGATAATATATATTTATGATCGATCAAGAACGCAGAAAAAAACTTGCTTTGCATTTACGACACTTGTCTGTTGGAGTGATAACTAATGATGATTTCGAGAGCAATGTAATGGATGATGTTACTAATGGCTGGTCACCTGAACAATATTATCGTGCTAAAGAAGCAAAGTCAGACGATCCAATAATTACCCCAATGTTAGAGCTGTGCTGGGGCTTATACAGTGACACGAAAAATTATCGTCTTAAGGGACGAGACCAATTATCAGACGAAACTCTTAAAGTGATAGCACGTTGCATTTTATTTCTCCATTCTGACGAAGAATACGAATGGCCATATTTTGATTCTACCCATCCAATCTTTAAATTCTCGTTAAAGGACTTTGTTAAAGCTATTTTAACCTTGGGCCAGCATTATCGGGATAAAAAATTTGAGCGGGAGCAATCGTACATAGATTTTCAGAAAACAGGTGATTATGATTACTGGCCATTTTTAAAAAAGGCTGATTATCTTGAAGAATTAAATAATCAACCATTTCTTGCACCAAAAAGCGCAACTATTTAAAAAACATTACTTCAACCGGTCTATGATATTAATCTCAAAATTATGAAACTAAAATATGCCGCAATGCTTTGCCTGCTTGCTGCCGCGACAACCGTATCCGCGCAGAAAAAGCCGGCAAAACCAAAGTACTATAATGATCCGTTTACACAGCCAGCGCCTTTAGATTTTAATGACCATGAAGGCTATGTTTCTTTATTTGACGGATCGACTTTAAAGGACTGGGACGGTAACCTGAAATTTTGGCGGGTAGAGGACGGCGCGATAGTAGGCGAGTCGAACGAAAAGAACCCGAGCGGTAATAGTTATTTGGTTTACCGGGGGATGAAAGCCAAAGACTTTACCCTGAAATTCGAGATCAAGGTTGATGGTGAAGGCGGCAGTGGTATTCAATACCGCAGTCAAACAGGCGTTCCTTGGCGTTTCCCTATTGCTGATAACGTAACGGCCAACGTTGGCCCGGTTAATTTAAACTGGATGATGACCGGCCCGCAGGCCGATTTCTGGCCGTCGGCTAAATATTGGACAGGACAGTTTTATTCAGAAAATACGCCTATGCGGATACTGGCCTGGCGCGGGCAGGTGGTTGAAGGATTCAGCACCAAATCAAAACGCCTGATGGGTAACATTGGCGATATTATGGACCTGTCCAAATTTGTTAAAAAAGACGACTGGAACCAATACACCGTGATAGCCCGGGGTGGAGTTTGTATCCACATTATCAACGGGCAGGTTATGGCGGTAATGATAGACGACGACCCAAAATCGTCAAATAATCAGTCCGGCTATATCGGGATAGAGATCGAATCTATCACCAAGATCCGGGTCAGAAATATGTGGATCAAAAAATTGAAATGACAATGCATTAGGTTTATCAAAATATAAATTGAATGCCTTAAATAACAATTTATTCTTTGCGATCTTTGTGTCTTCTTTGCGAATCTTTGCGTTTATTTTAACCACAGAGATTCGCAAAGAGAGACAGAGAAACACAGAGCTATTTATTTTGATATGATCTATGTTGTTGATTTATTTCTGGCTAAAATCCCAAAGCTTTAAATTTTTTATTACTGATTTACCTTCTGCAAATACCCATAACGAGGTTGCATTTGCATCAGGGTAGATCATAGTAGAGATCACTTTCTCGCCGTCATTGCCAAATACTTCAAGCGATGAATTATCAACCAATACCTGGATCTTGATAATCCCATTCTCATCTTTCATTGGGGCGGCCATGATCAGGTTTTCGCGCGATTTATTACCTGCTTCCGCATTGCCGCAATCAACATATAATTGTTTCTTATCAGAATCATAGCCTATGATGATATTTTTGGTAACGTCAGGATTTTCAACAATGTAAAAACCGGTCTTTTTAGCTTTGCTTACATCAAATTCTGCGTCAATCCAATAAGAGTTCCCGGCAAACGGTCTTTCTTTATTTAGGCTGATGCGGGTGTCTTCAATTTTCAGATTCTTTTTCAGCAGCGTTTTACCCGTCGCGTATTTTGAAAGATTTTGGGTAACTATTGACGACGGCAACTGCCTTAATCTTAAACCGTTTTCGGTAGTGCGTAATGACAGGTCATGTGGGATAGACATCTGCCCTTTCCACGGATATGTTTCTTTGCGTCCGTCCTGGATCCAGCCCAATAAGATCTTTTTGTTTTGCGGAGCGTCGCGCCAGGCTATTGCGGCGTAAAAGGCATCGCCGTAATCAACAGGAAATACTTTTTTGCCATCATTATCATCTTTAAAAGTAGTGCCGTCAAAATCGCCTACAAAGTACTGGATCAGCGGGCCATGGTCGCCACCTGATGATACAAACAGTGCCCATTTAATTTTCTTAGGATCATCATCAACACTTAATGGCAATAACGACGGGCACTCCCAGCCATTTTTGGTATACCCGGCAGGGCCGAAGTCGCTTAGCTTTGTCCACTCTTTCAGATCCTTTGAGCCGTAGAAACGCACCATATGCTCATTAACCATGGATACGGTCATGATCCATTGTTTGGTTAATTCGTGCCAGAACACGTTAGGGTCCCTGAAATCGTGCTTATTCAGATCAATAACCGGGTTATGGCTGTACATTTTATAACTCATGCCATTATCATTGCTATAAGCAATAAACTGCGACTCTTTTTGCTGCTTGGGCTGGTCGGCGGTAAAAATGGCTACGATTGGTGGCTTGTCAGTTGTTCCGAAACCGCTGGTGTTATTCTTATCCACCACTGCCGATCCTGAATAGATCCAGGTAGTGGTATCCCTGGTAACTACTTCGGGGATAGCCACCGGCAGGTAGTTCCATTGGATCAGGTCCTTACTGGTGGCATGGCCCCAGCTCATGTGGCCCCATTTGTTCTCGAACGGATTATGCTGATAATATAACTGGAACTCACCATTTAAGAACAGCAAACCGTTAGGGTCGTTCGTCCAATTTTTTTCGGGAGTAAAATGGTAGCGAGGCCTCCACTGCGGAGTGGGCACTACTTTTTTCTGGCTAAATGCAGTTATTGCCGGCAATAAAAGCAAAATAACGATCAGTTTTTTACGTAACATTGTTTAAGTCAGGGTTAGTAAAATTTATAATATAATCAGGTTTGTCCGGGCGTGTGATTGCACGTTTGGTTTTTAAAGATAGTACATTGTCATATAATTACGAAGTCATATAAACAGAAAAGGATGCCAATGGCATCCTTTTCTGTTTCAGCAAGTTGTATATACAACGTTTCAATTAAAATAAAACGTTGTAAGCAAACTCTATTTCTTTTTAGTCAACTCAATCTTATAACTAAAGCTTGTAGCGTTAGCATAAACCCTGTAAGGTTCTAAAGGTTTTGGGCCGCAGCCGTTTGAGCCAACACCCAATGTTTTATGGCTGATGTTTAACACCGTGCCTTTACTTTTTGGCAAGTCTATTTTATACTCCGTCTTGTCCATATCTTCATCACTGTAAGGCAATGCCTCTACCTGGAATACCGAATCAACCTGCTTAATGCTCACGCCAGTGCCTTTTGCCGATGTAAGGTTGGCCCAGCGAACATCTTCGTGGTTGCCCTGATCCATTGGTTTTTCATAGCCGGTCATTTGTTTAACAACGCTGCTTGCATAATGGCCAATGTCAGACCCTTTCTTCCGGTCGCCATAATTTTCCATCGGCCCACGGCCAAGGTAATCAAACTGATCCAAATCTTTATTCAGGAATATGCGGACACCAATCCTGGCCATCACCAGTTTCGAGTCAGCGTTAAAGTCAACATTATTACCCGCTTTGATCTCGCCATTGCCATTAATGGTATAAACTACTTTATGGTGTACCACGAAGCCTTCTTTACCTGTACCGGTCAAGCTTGCGTTTATTTGCACTATGTTTTTGGCAACCTGGGTACTCTTAACCTCATCAACAGTCCAGCTTAGATCTTTCAGGCCGTATTTAACCCAGTCGCGGTATGCCCACATATCATCTATCTGGTGCGGCGCGCGCCATAGGTGCAGCATAGGGCCACCATTTTCCTGTAGTATATTATCACCGTCTTTCTCCATTTTGGTAAATGTTCCTTTTACCTTATCAAACTCAAGGCTAAAATCAGCGCCTTTCACTTTGATGTTGCTTTTTGAATCGTCAAGGCTCAGCTTATCACCCTGCGACTGGCTTGGTATAGCCGGCACCGGGGTATGCAATTCAAATTGTTGCTCGGCAACTTCAAAGCCTTTTTTGGCCCAAAGTTTATCTGTACTTAAATCGAAAGAGATCCTTACAAAATACTCGGCACCCGGTTTAGGGCTGATGGTATAAGGTAAGGTGATATCCTTTTCCTGCCCCGGACTGATCAGGCCAACATTTAATGGCCCTGTTGATATGGTGGTTCCGTTCTCGCTTACTTCCCATTTAGCGGTGAAGCTATTAAGGTTAATAAACTGGTAACGGTTTTTAATAGTGAATTGCTTTTTGTCCAGGTCTTTAGCCTTAATGGTGATCCATTGATAAGCATGTTTCAATTCAGGAAAATGCGGTTTAGGTGTCCTGTCAGAAAACACTACACCTTTGTGGATAAAGTAATGGTCTGTAGGGTATTCGCCAAAGCCACCGCCAAATGCCGTGATTTGGTGGTCAGGGTCGCGCTTGTTGTAGATCCCCTGATCCTGCCATTCCCAAATTGCGCCGCCTAATAAGTTTGGATATTTGTCGAATAAATCATTGTAGAGATCAACCGAGCCCATCGAGTTGAACATGGCGTGTGCGTATTCGCATAAATAATACGGTTTGGTCAGTTTATCATCTTTGGCGTGTTCTTCAACCCCGTCAATTCCGGTATACATCTGGCTGTCAATATCTGCCGGATTTTTATCGTCACCAATACCAAAACCTTCGTAATGGGTTGGCCTGTCGTCAATCGCTTTAATGGCTTTTAACGCCGCCCGGAAGTTTGATCCGCCCCGGCCGCACTCGTTACCTAACGACCAGATCACAACCGCCGCATGGTTTTTAAAATTCTCGACATTGGCTACGTTACGCTCTATGATAGCCGCTTTAATGGTTGGTTCTTCGTTAAATTGATTTTGCTGCGCGTGGCACTCCACGTTTGCTTCAGCTACCAAATAAATACCGTACTCGTCGCATAGCTCATACCAACGCGGATCGTCAGAGTAGTGGCAGGTACGTACGTGGTTGCTGTTGGTTTGTTTGATCAATACAATATCGCGGACCATTTGCTCCTCGGTAATGGCGTGGCCATCATCGGGCCAGTTCTCGTGGCGATTAACACCTTTTAATTTTATAGGTGTACCGTTAACCAGGAATAATCGTCCTTTAATTTCTATCTCGCGGAAACCGGTACGTGCCGACATAGTTTCTACAGTGCTACCACCACTATTTAAAGTAATTACCGTAGTATACAATTTAGGCGTTTCGGCAGTCCATTTTTGCGGGTTGTTTACATGGAAACTGGTTTCGACGGTTACCTCTTCACCCGGCTTTAATGCAGGCACGGCTTTTTTAACCTCGGCACCCGGTACAGCCACTGAACCATTGTATAACTTCACCAGGATCTGACGTGCCGGTACGGCTTTGCTGCCGTAGTTTTTTACTTTCGTTGATACGTTAAGATCGGCATCCTTATATTGCTTATCAAGCTTGGTTTTGATAAAGAAATCCCGGATATGTTCTTGCGGGGCGCTCCATAGGGTTACATTCCTGAAGATGCCGCTCAAACGCCACATATCCTGGTTTTCAAGGTAACTGCCCGATACAAAGCGGTAAACCTCTACCGCCAGCATATTTTTACCGGGATGCACATATTTGGTCAGGTCGAACTCGGCAGCGTTACGGCTGTTCACGCTATAGCCTACTTTTTTGCCGTTTACCCAGATAAAGAAACCGGCATCTACGCCATCAAAGGTGATAAATATGCGACGGCCGTTCCAGTTTGCAGGCACATCAAAATCGCGGCGGTAACTGCCTACCGGGTTGCGTTCGTGAACGGTAGTATATTTTTTATTGGTAGGCTCGGTCATTACCCTTGGGTAATCGCTATCGAAGATCAGCGTAAAATTGCTGTAATCCGGCGTGCCGTAACCCTGTACCTGGAACGATGATGGTACTTTTATATCTTTCCATTTTGACACATCATAATTAGTCTTATAGAAGTTAACCGGGCGTTTTTGCGGCCAGTCTACCCAATTAAACTTCCACATGCCATTTAAGCTCATAGCTAAAGACGACGCATGGCGGTTAGCCTTTAACGCTTCAACCAAATTGCTGTAAGGCATTAACGTGGCGTGGTCTGCCTCTTTGTTAATGCCGATATTTTCGGGATCTTCAATTTCTTTAGGAACGGTAGCTGTATCAGTAGGCGAAAAATTACTTCCTAACGGTACCGTTTGCTGACTGAAGCTTATTTTATGACTGAAAATAAGCATCAATAACAGTGTTACAACTTCTTTCTTAAATAAGACTTTGTTCATGATTATCACTTAATAGTTAATTTGTTGGGTTATAAATGCAACTGCCGCCTTATCACGTATTTGCATTTAGCAGATTCATTTGGTATCGACGCTAAAAGTAAATTTTTTCAATGACTTTTTGATCGATTTTTACGCAAACGTTACCGCAATTGGGTTAGCGTATTCACAATTATTAAAACCAAAAAGGCGCCCCGTTAAGAGCGCCTTCGTAAATTAATATAAATGTTTAATTACCAACCCGGATTCTGCGGAAGCAGGGATGGATCTGTTTGTAAACTTTCTGTTGGTACCGGCCACAAATAATGTTTTGCCGGGTTAAAGAGCCTTACTACCAGTTTAATGTAGGCCGTACTGTTAGCGGCAAATTTAGCACCACGCACTTCATTACCTACCGGGCGATTTAACACCGTTTCGGCAATTTTCCAGCGTTTGATATCGTCGTAACGTAATGACTCAAATGCCAGTTCGCTTCGCCGTTCGTTTCTAACCTGGTCACGCATGCTCATAGCAGTGTTGCCCGGATAGTTTAGCGCAAGTGAATTGGTGAACCCCGCTCTTGTACGTAAAGGTTTAATGGTAGCATCCCAAACCGCGGCAGTCATTTGCCCCAATTCTGTCTTAGCTTCTGCCTCCATCAGCAATACTTCGGCCCAACGCGTTATGATAATGTTCTCGCCAAATTGGAACGTACCACCAACCGCGGTTGGATCATAATATTTACGCCAGAAATAGCCTGAACTGGTAAAGTTACCGGTTGAGTTGTTATACTCATTTTTAGTGATTCCACCGCTTGGAGTAGTACCCGGTTTAATATAAATTGTTTGCGTGCCGCCCAGGTTGTTTACCCATTGATAGCCATTGTAAACTACTGTGTATCCCAATCGAGGATCGCGGTTTACATATTGATTGTTTTCATCATAGCCTGAACCCGCATCGGTTATCGCTTTACCATCCAATGTCAAATAGCTTTCTACAAGATCCTGGGTTGGCACTAAATTGCTGTTGGTTGACGCGGTTGCATTAGGCCCGGTATAAAACGGACCAAAATCTCCCCAATCTGTCCAGACGCGATCTGGTGCAGCATATTCCAGGTCTGCTATAACTTCTGAGTTATATTTATTATTTGCGGCAAAAATATCCGGGAATTTAGGCACCAGCGAATACGTACCGTTTGTTCCCTGGTTATTCATCAGGTCCTCACATACAGCCGAGCATTCTGCCCAGCGACTGTTGTATAACAATACCCTTGCTTTCATAGCCAGCGCGGCACCTTTTGTTATACGGCCCCGATCATTAGCTGCCTGTGCATCCCGGGTAGGCAATACCGCGGCGCACGAATCAAGTTCATTTAATATAAAAGTAACTACATCTGCCTTAGGCGTTCTTTTAATTGATTTTGATTCATCAATACTTAGTACGTGTGTAACCAGCGGTACGTCACCATAAAAATTGGTCAGCCTGAATAAAGCTTGTGCCCTCAAGTAACGGGCTTCGGCTTTCATCCGGGTAATGAGCGGCGCGCCTAATGAAGTATTTCTGTCGATGTTTTCTAAAAACAGGTTACATGACCTAATGTTAGCGTAGTAACTGCCCCACTCATATTTAACACGGTTTATACCCGGGTTAAAGTTGGCATCATTACCGCTTGATATTTCTGTTGGCGTGCCCACGTTTACATCCAGCGGGCAGTACGCGTTATCAGACAGGGCCTCATTATAAAAATAAGCCTGCGAAGCCGAACTTGAATTAGGATAGCCGCCGCTTATCTGCTGATTGTAGCAGTTGTCAAGAGCGACGTTTGCATTGGCGCTGATTTTCCAAAACTCATCATCGGTGTACCTGTCTCTCGGAGTAAGGTCGATCTTTTTACAGCTGGCAAAAGCGGCAGCAATAAGCATGATGATGACACTTGATCTATTTATAAAGCTTAAACGCATGATTTTAAATTTTAATTGTTAAAAAGTTAAGTCTAAACCTAAACCATAGAATTTAGCCAACGGATACCCTCTTGGTGTATCAGCGCCGACGGTATTATCCAGGTTATTGCCAAATTCTGTTCCCTCAGGATCAGTAAACTTTAATGGCGATATGGTTAACAGATTCTGAGCAGTGAAATAGATCCTTGCCTTTTGGATGCTTACTTTACTTAACATAGCCGTTGGGAACGTATAGCCTATTTGCACATTTTTTAACCTGCCATAAGCCGCGTTAAACAAATACATGTCTGATCCTGTACGAAAGTTGTTGTTGTTTGCAGGGGTTCCGTTTTCGGCCAGGCGTGGGTATTTGGCACCCGTATTTTGCGGGGTCCAGAAATCGCTTGAGCTATCATATACAGTACCACCATAGTTACTGAAGTGGTAAGGTTCAATTAACTCACCACGTATTAGCTCTTGTCTTTTTAACACACCTTGTATAAATATAGTAGCGTCAAAATTTTTGAAGCTGACATTATAATTTAAACCAAAAGTATAGTGAGGGAATGGGTCGCCCAGAATAAATTTATCGCTGGCATCGATCTTACCATCACCATTTTTATCCACAAATTTCCAGTCGCCCGGGGCCAGATCCGTGGTGCTGTAATTGGCGAAGTGCGGATAACTGTCAACCTCGGCCTGTGTTTGATATAAGCCGGCGGTTTTATAGCCCTGGTAAACGGTAATTGGATAGCCTACACGCCTGACAAACTCAAACTCTTCGCGCTGGAAAACGTTCTCGGTTTGATTAAAGCTATACGCCAGTAATTTACTGGTAGCGTTTGAGATACTAAAAGTAAGGTTATGGCTAAATAACTCGCCCCTGGTGTTATAGGTTATTTTTACCTCCCAGCCCCTGTCTTGTACCTTTGATATATTATAAGTAGGTACTATCGCTGTGAACAGGCTGTTATTATTTACAGTATTGCCGCCATATATAGACGGGATATCCTGACGGGGCGCCAATATATCGCTGGTTATCTTATTATAGTAATCAGCATCTATCAATAATTTGCCTTTAAAAAAGCTTAAATCAGCGCCTACGTCAAAGGTCGCGGCTTTTTCCCAGGTTAAACCCGGGTTCGCAAGATATTCTGTATAACCGGCCGCAGGGTTATTATTAAAAGCATATGCAGGCGTCGAGTTAATCAGATAATTAGTGGTATATTGATAAGCTGCCACGTTTTGATTACCTAAAATACCGTAGTTGGCGTGCAACCTTAAATCACCATAACGGTCTTTGTAATCTTTCATAAAGTCTTCCTCGGTGATGCGCCATGAAGCACCTATTGACGGGAAGAAGCCCCAGCGGCCATCTTTCGGAAAGTTAGATGACTCATCCGCTCTGAAGGTTCCATCCACATAATATTTGCTATTGTATGAATAAGAAAAACGTCCAAAAACAGAATTTAACGTGGTTTCCTGGGTATTGGAAACCGAGTTGATGGAAGCGCCTTTATCAACCAATGTGGTATTGGTTATGCCGCCTAATAACGAGTCGGTTAATGTTTTACGAATTTCGTTGCCTTCATTTATGTATGATTCATTAGCTAAACCAACCAAAACATTGATATCATGTTTACCCAGTGTTTTGGTATACTCGCCAATTAAGTTGGTATTGGTAGCCAGTGATTTTGAATCGATATTTGCAGTTGGTGAATCAGTGTTTGACTCGCCCGACGGGTAATACTGCAAATGCACCCCGCGCTGCAATTGCGAATTTGATTTTACAGTACCACCAAACACTGCCCTGATCTGGAACGAAGGCGTAATATGATATCCGGCAGTAAAGCTACCATTTATCTCATCGTTGTTGTTGTAAACGAAACCACCGTTTCTTAACAGGTAAAGCGGGTTGCTGGTAACAAAGCCCGTTATGTACCGGCCCTGCGGATCCTGGAAACTGTCGGTTAACGGCGCACGTAAAGCGTCGCCAATAACATCGTTATATGGATTATTGGTTTGCGTTTTTGCATAGGTTAAGTTCCATGCGGTGTTAAATTTGCCCAATGTAGCAGTTTCGTTTAAACGAAAGTTAAAACGTCTAATACCATAATTACCGTTAATTAAGCTTTGCTCCAAAAAGCTGCGCTGGTCAAAATAACCAAAAGACATCAGGTAAGTATTAGTTGCCGAGCCACCGCTGATAGATACATTTTGATTGGTTTGCGGCGCATTGTGCAAAATAGTTTCCAATCGCCAGTCGCCATTGCCTGCTGCTTTTATAGAGTCAATTTGCCGCTGGCTATATTGTGGTGGCCTGCCCGAATTAGCTAACGACATATTTTTGTCTTCGGCATTCACCCATGCGTCAACCGGGTGAAATTGAATTTTAGGTGTCTGTACACCATAAATACCATTATAAGTTACTCTTGGCGGAGTGTTTAATTTACCTTTTTTAGTAGTAACCAGGATAACGCCGTTTGCGGAACGTGAACCGTAAATAGCCGCCGATCCCGCATCTTTCAATACCGAAATATTGTCGATATCATTCGGGTTAAGCGTATTAATATCACCACCTATAATACCGTCAATAACTACTAATGGATCATTATTACCGGTGGTACCGGTACCGCGAATATTTATATTAAAGTTTCCTCCCTGGCCGGTTGGATCGTTTCCTTTTTGTTGGATGATCAGGTTAGGCGACTCGCCTTGCAAAGCCTGGGTAACACTGGTAACCGGCCGCCCCGCAACTGCTTTATCGCCGGATACGCCATCAACAGCACCTGTCAACGAGATCTTTTTGGCGGTACCGTAGCCAATAACAACAACCTCGTTCAATGCCTTGTTAGTGGCTGTCATCTTAACGTCGATAGTTGCTTTGCTTTGAATGGCGATTTCCTGCGGCTGGTATCCCAGGTATGAGAAAACAAGGGTTGCGGTTGGCTCTGCACTGATAGAGTAGTTACCGTTGGCATCGGTAGCAACCCCTTCGCCGCTTTCTTTAATTTTCACAGATACACCTATCAAGGTTTCGCCGGTTGTGGCATCCGTCACTTTTCCTTTTACGGTTATGGGCGCGGCATTTTTAACAACTGCTAACTTGCCTGCATTAGCATTATCATTGTGATTTTTAGCAAAGCTTAAGCTTGCAATAAATAAAAGTATAATACTACCTAAATACCGGTGCTTAGTAAGGGGTATTTTCTTAATAAAATTCTGTTTCATAATTGTTCTAATTAAACATAAGTAGGATAATAACTGACTTTAACTGATATTTCAGACTGATTTTAATTCATTGGCTAACAGGGGGTTTATTAATAATATTTATACTGGTTAAAACTAATTAGCTTATTATTATCCCAATAAATGCATAAAATGGCATGTATCATTTTAAGCCTAAAGGGGATATTATTTACTACAAGCACATAACCCTGCCATTGATAAGGTATACCTTAAGTTATGTGTTGTAAACAACCGGATAAAAAAGCTATAGATGCACGAAAGCCCATCAACCGGTTGGTTTAAATAGTTTAATTAATTGGGGATTAATTGATGGTACTCTGGTTTATTATTGGTCGAGCAAGTACTGCTGTTGGTTTATACAGCTAAATTTTGACAATTACACAGTTATCTCGTAGGAAATAACAACTGACATAAAAAAATATTTGCTCTACAGGTAAAATTGGCTTACCCGTGTTTGTCTAACAAATTTCTTTAATAGTGGTTTTTATTAATTTATAATAATATTTATTTTATTTATCTGTTGATAATTGAACACATTTACGTATTGATTAATACATTGTTCAGCAGAAGCAATTTAATATATTACATATTGGCAGTTAAAACCAGGCATGGGGGGAGATACCCATCTGTAAATTGTGATTGAAAATTTTAAACTCAACGGATTGGCCTGACACCAAATATTGTGCAATTCCGGGGGATCTTCAGAAAAAATAGAAACAGGTACTATGTGCTAATTACCGGCGCCGTCCCTGTTATACCTATGCTTATAATCAATAGGCGACAAGCCCGTTATTTTTTTAAACACGGTTCTGAAGGTTTTAACATCTGTATAGCCAACATCATACATTACTTCGTTAATGTTTTTGCGGGTATTCTCAAGATGCTTTTTGGCAGCTTCTATCTTTACGCGCTGGATATATTCGGCCGGGGTATTGTTTGTGGCTTTTTTAAAGCGGCGAATAAAATGGCGGCGCCCGATAGCGAAGCGAGTAGCCAGATCCTCGATGGATATTCTTTCGGCAAGGTTTTCTTCAATAAATTCCTGTGCTTTCTTAATAGGTTCGTCCTCGTGTTTTTTCTGCCCGTTAAACATAATGAACGGCGACTGGCTCTTCCGATCAATCTCGATAGCGAAAAACTTTGATGCCCGTATAGCCATTTCACGGCCGGCATATCTTTCAATGATCCGCAGCAGCATGTTCCAGTATGAGGCCGCCCCACCGCTTGAGTTTAACCTGTCGCCTTCTGTAATGATACTGCCATCGGTCAGGATCACGTCCGGAAACATTTCCCTAAAGCTATTTGCAAAAAGCCAGTGTGTTGAACATTCCTTACCCTTAAGCAAACCTGTCTCGGCCAACAGGAAAGCGCCCAGGCATAATGACGTTATCTCTGCCCCGTTTTCATATTGTTTAATTATCCACGGCACTAATTCTTTATTGCGTTCCAAACTGGTTTTCATGTCGCCCGCTAATGCGGGGATGATCACCATGTCGGTTTTAGTAATGTCGCTGCATAGTTTATCGGTATTTACGGCAAAGGCGTTATTAACTAACTGTACCTGCTGTGCAAGGCCGACTAATTGTACATCAAAGGCCGGTTCTTTACCTGCATCAATCAAAAACTGGTTAACGGCGGTAAACATATACCGAGGGTCAACAATAGCTGCCGGAACAGCATCATAGGGCACTAATATGGATATGTGTTTCATTTATTTTATTACAGTAACCGGCTTATCTTGAGGTACTATAATTCAAATCTAATAAAAGCGAATGAAGAAAAAGCACTATGTCTCAAATCACCCCTAACAATGTCTCAACTTCACGCTACCCAACTTATTTTGCCGCTATACATTTGTATCGTTAATCAATTAATTAAAACAACTAAACTCACAACAACATGAAAACTACAAAAATTTTATACTGGGTATTCAATATCCTTTTTGCAATTGTAATGTTTGGCTCGGGCTTACCGGGTGTACTTGGCGCTAAAGCTACCATCCACGGTATGCATGAAGTAATGGGCTACCCGCTCTATTTTATTCCTTTTTTGGGCGTGGCTAAAATGCTGGGGGCTATTGCTATTCTTATTCCGGGTTTCCCGAGAATAAAAGAATGGGCCTATGCCGGCTTAACTTTCGACCTGATAGCAGCAACTTACTCACTTTACTGCATACCTAACCCTGAAGGACCATGGTATGGTACATTAATTTTTGTTGCATTGGCGGCTGCAGCTTATATCTATTATCATAAAAAACTGGCATTAACCAAACAAGCTTAGGTTATTATAAACAGGCGGGGGTAGTATGCGGCGGATAATTATATCAATGAACATTACTGTTGATGGCTTTATGGCAGGGCCGGATGGTGAGCTGGACTGGCACCTGCAAAACTGGACCAACGATATGAGCCAGGTACTGGCCGAACAATTAAACAAAGCCGATACCATATTATTAGGGCGGAATACTTACAGCGCCATGGCCAGCTACTGGCCTGCTGTAAGTACCGCTTTTTCACTATCGCGCGATGACCTGGCCTATGCCGAAATGATGAACAGCTATCGTAAAGTTGTATGTTCAACAACCTTGAACGATCTGCCCTGGGCTAACTCGCAGGTCATTAAAAAAAACATCCATCGCGAAATTGTTAAACTAAAACAACAGCCCGGTAAGGATATTATAGTTTATGGCAGCTATAAACTGGTGCAATACCTTATTAAACATAATCTTGCAGACCAATACCTGCTCTGGCTGTACCCCATTAGCATAGGCCGGGGCATAGCATTGTTTAAAAATAAGCAAACACTTAAATTGCTACAGTCTAACCCGCTATCTTCGGGGGTTATTATACTTAAATATAGTACAGAGGTTTAATTTAGCAGCGTAAACAACCGGCGTGTGCTTTTGGCCGTATTTATATTGTTTTTAACGCGGTATGATATTTGTCGGTTTTCTGCGTTATACTGTACCCAAGAGTAATATCTTTGGGGTATCAGCACCAATTACGCCGCCTTTATTTTCATTTATTTGGAGATTTAGGACAGACGGAGAACTTATATATGCACAAACTCTTGCCCTTTATTTTGGTTCTGCTGTTGTCAGTTTTATTTATGCCGGGGGCATATGCTCAAAAACAATACACCATTAACGGAACCATTAAAGATGCCGCTACCGGCGAAACACTAATAGGCGCTACTGTAAGGTTACAAGAATTACAACAAAACGCTGCAGCAACCAACGCTTACGGCTTTTTCTCATTAACAGCCCCCGAAGGAGATTATACTTTGGTTATCAGCTATATTGGTTACGAGACTATTAATCAACCTATCAAACTCGATAAAAACACGCAGGTAAATATTTTACTCACCAGTAACAATACGCTTAAAGAAGTATCCATAAATAGCAATACCCGTAAAAACGAAAATGTAGAAAGCCCGCAGATGGGTTTAACCCGCCTTGACCTGCGCCAGGTAAATAATGTACCCGTAATATTTGGTGAGAAGGATGTTTTAAAAACTATACAGCTGTTGCCGGGTGTAAAATCAATCGGCGACGGCAATTCAGGCTTTTATGTGCGCGGTGGCGGGTCTGACCAAAATCTGATCCTGCTGGATGAAGCTGTTGTATATAATGCGTCGCATTTATTTGGTTTCTTCTCTACATTCAACTCAGACGCTATAAAGGATGTAAGCCTATATAAAGGCGGGATGCCTGCGCAATATGGCGGCAGGTTATCATCAGTACTGGACATTAAGATGCTGGATGGTAACGCTAAAGATTTTACTTTGCAGGGAGGTATAGGCCTCATCTCGTCACGCATTAAGGTTGAGGGGCCCATTGTTAAAGATAAAGGTTCGTTTATGATCAGCGCACGCAGGACATATGCTGATCTTTTCTTAAAGCTATCAACCGACACGACCACCCGCGGATCCAGCCTTTATTTTTATGATATTAATGCCAAAGCCAATTATCATATCGATGATAAAAACACCATTTACCTGTCGGGATATCTTGGTAAAGACGTATTAGGTATAAAAAATAATTTTGGGACAAACTGGGGCAATCAGACCGCCACATTACGCCTTAACCATATTTTTAACAGCAAGCTGTTTTTAAACACATCACTTATTTACAGTGATTATAATTTTATGGTGCAAAGCTTTGGCAGCAACAATGATTTTAAGGTAACCTCAAAAATACGCGACTTTAACCTGAAGGAAGATTTTGAGTATTTCTTTTCGGACAATACGTTGCATTTCGGCGTTAATGCAACCCATCACACCATATCGCCGGGCAACATCACCTCGTCCGCAACTTCTGAAGTAAACCCGCAAACCATTCAAAGCCGAAACGGCATCGAATCGTCTGCCTATGTATCAGACGAATGGCAACCAGCCAACAGGCTAAAATTTTTGTATGGCGTAAGGCTTTCTGCATTTGCGCTGTTAGGCCCGGGTAATTTTAACACCTACAATGCCGACGATCAACTCATTGCATCAAAAAATTACGGATCCGGCGATGTTGTAAAAAGTTATATTATTCCCGAGCCGCGTTTCTCTGTCAGCTATGAGTTAAGTGATCAAAATTCATTAAAGGCATCTTACAATCGTAACACACAAAACATTCATTTAATATCAAACTCGACAGCCAGTTCGCCATCCGATCTGTATGTAATGAGCAGCAATAATATCAAACCCGGCATATCTGACCAGGTGGCGTTAGGCTATTTTAAAAACTCGGCAAATAATCAATACGAGTTCTCTTCAGAAATTTATTATAAAAGGCTGCAAAACCAGATAGACTATAAAAACGGTGCGCAGCTAATAGCTAACCAGGATGTAGAGTCGCAACTGGTTTACGGGCAGGGGCGTGCTTACGGCTTGGAATTGTTTTTTAAGAAACGTTATGGGAAATTAAATGGCTGGATAGGTTATACACTTTCAAAAACCGAAAACCAGTTCGATGCGGTAAACAACGGCAATTATTTCCCGGCTACGCAAGACAGAACGCACGACATATCAATAGTGGGGATCTATAAATTGAGTGGCCGGTGGACACTGTCAGGCACCTTTATCTACGGCACCGGTAACGCGGTTACCTATCCGCACGGAAAATATAGTGTTGGCGGCCTAACCACGCTTTATTATAGCGAGAGGAATGGTGATCGTTTACCGCCTTATAGCCGCCTTGATTTAGGCGCTACGCTTGAAGGCAAACCACACAAGCGCTTTCACTCCAGCTGGACGTTTGGATTATATAACGTGTACAATCGTAAAAACCCTTATACCATTACTTTCCGGGATGACCCGAATGATGCGTCGCGTACGCAAGCGGTTAAAACAAGCTTATTTGGCAGGATCCCGTCGGTTACGTATAACTTTACTTATTAATGTATGAAAAACAGGTATAAACTAACGGTTATAATTTTATTTTGCATAGTCATTGGTTCTTGCAAAAAGGTGATCGACCTTAATTTAAAAACCGCGTCGCCGCAATTGGTCATAGAGGGTAACCTCACGGACGAATTAGGGCGGCAATTTGTAAGTATTACCAAGTCTGTTGCTATAGATAGTACAAATAACTTCCCCCCGGTAACAGGTGCAGTAGTTAATTTAATTGATTACAATGGCACATCCTATAAATTGACAGAACGTGCTCCGGGCAATTATTATTCGCCATCACTTTTGGGCAAACACAACCAAAAGTATACTTTGCAGGTACATCTCGATGGTAAAACTTACACAGCAGTATCAACTATGCCGGACAAAGTTAGTATTGATTCGGTAGCATTATCAGTACAGTATTTTGGGACACAAGTAACAAAAACCGTCATTATATTTTATCAGGATCCGTTAAATGTACCTAACCAGTACCGGTTTGTGTTGACTATAAATGGAGTGCAGGTAAAACAGGTATTTGCACGAAATGATTATTTGAATAACGGGCGCGCTGTACAACAACTGCTTTATGAAGATGACATTAAACTCAAAAGCGGTGATCAGGTAGATATTGAAATGCAATGTATTGACCCAACCATCTATAACTATTGGTATACTTTTAGCCTGCAGCAGTCAAATGATTTTAGTTCTACAACGCCAACTAACCCAATAACTAATTTTGACGACCATAACGTGTTAGGCTATTTTAGCGCACATACCACCGAGCATAGAAGTATAATTATACCGTAAGCAGCGTTTTAGTTTGCAGAGGCGGTAGTTGTATTTGATCTTGAAAGCAGGAAATCTTTCAAGGCGACAAGCTTATCAGTATTGATCAGATCAACGCCGCAGCTTAAGATCTCTTTCCAAACGGCTTTGTTATCCGGCGAAGCCCACAGCCTTACCTGTTCGCCATTTTTATGTGCTATAGTTATGTAATTACATAAGCGTTTCTTTTCACGCTCGGATATATTGCCGTAGCCTTTCCACTTTAACAATTTTGAATATTTGCAACTGGCCATTTTTGACACATTGGCTATGGTGTCCCTGTCAACCTTACGCAGGTCTTCATCTATAAAAGCCAGGCGGCTTTGCTCGCTTTTTACAATATCATACGGTTTGTGACCTGATAACACGATAGTAACTGCCCGAAGCGAAACTTTACCGGTATCATAGCTTGATAGTATGGGCCTGTATTTTTCAAGAATGGTTTTTAATTCGGCATAGGTTTTTTTTGCATCGGTCTTAATATCTATCATTAAAGTAACAGGCTGCTGAAGGCCGGCATAAACATAACCGTTATTTTTATTTACCTGCGCCTGCAAAGGTATAAGGTATAAATTTTCGAGCGTGCGCCTGCCTTTAAAATAAGGGTTGATATGTGCAACAACTAATTTATTCTTATGTAAAAAAACATCTGCCTCAATATGGGTATAACCATTGGTTTCGGCATCCATCAGCGGGCGCTTATGGCGATAATCGTTATGTGCAAATGCGTTAGGAAGCGTAATAAATTGTGCCTTTACCATAAATGGAGACACGAAAAGTAATATAACAAACAGTACTTTTTTTGAAAATAAGTTAACCAGGGGTATTAACATTTAGAGCGTATTATTTTGTTACTTTTATAAATGTATGACTATACTATGACAATCAGTAACATTCTAAAAAATTTAATCTCGTTCTAATCTCGGATTAACCTGATTACAGAAAATGTTAAATATTTATTACAGCGTATGATACAGGCAATAAAAAATCTTGAGGAAAAGATCCGGATTAATTATCTTGCTGATAAAACAACAATATCGGTCAGTTAGCTTTTGCATATAGTGTCCTGGTTGACAATAAAAAGTTTTTTAACATGGCCAGTTTATCTGTATTAATAAGGTCTACCCCACAATCTAACAATTCTTGCCACACCATTAAATTCTCCGGCGATGCCCATAACCTAACCCTTTTGCCGTATTTGTGTGCAACTGTTACATAATTTAGCAGTAGCTGTTTTTCGTCGGCAGGGATAACACCTTCACCGTTCCATCTGAGCAACCTGGAGTATTTACAACTGGCCATAGTATATACATTTGTGTTGCTGGTATCCCGATAAGTTGATCTCAAATCCTGGTCGATAAAAGCTAACCGCCTATTTTCGGCTGTGATACTCTTAAATGGCTTGTTACCCGATAACACGATAGTCACTTGCCTGGGGTAAACCTTACCATCTTCGTATCGTGTTAATATTGACTTATATTTTTCAAGTAAAGGTTTAAGTGCCCGGTAAGTTGCCTCTGCATCCGTTTTTATGTCGACCAGTAAAGTAACCGGGCTATCGTAACCATGGTATACCTGCCCTTTATTTTTTATGATGAGCTCCATTAGCGGTTTCAGGTAAAGCAGCTCAAGCGTCCGGCCTTGCTTAAAATATGGGTTGATGTGCGCGACGACAAATTCATTATCCTTTAAAAAAATATCTGCTTCGAGGTTGGTGTACCCATTATCAAGCGCGTCAAAAAGCGGACGCTTGTGCGAGTAATCGTTATGAGCAAAAGCGTTAGGGAGTGGAGTAGACTGGCAGCTTACAATTAGGGGGTCGGAAAGCATTAAAACAAAAAGAGCTGTTTTTAGTAATTGTAGCTTAAAAATGGCAGCTTGCATTTTAAGTATCATTGCTAAATTTTGTTAATACAAAATTACCTGATACATATAAGTAAAGCTTAAAATAAAGATTAAGAATTAGTTAAATTCATGCTTCTTAATGTTAACAAATTACGCTCTACAGAAAAGAGTATGACACTTTACAGGCAGTCGTACTATATTATTAATTGTTTAATTTTGCCTCTGATAAAAACGTTAAAATGTCTATAACTACCGAAGACGAAAGAATTGGAATACAGCACGCAAGTGATGCTGTTGCCGTCACGCTTAAAAAGATGCGTGAATTTGCTAAACCGGGTATTTCAACAAAGGAGCTTGACGAATACGGCGGCGAATTGCTGGCGCAGATGGGCGCCCGTTCTGCACCTAAGTTAACCTATGATTTTCCCGGATATACGTGTATCAGTATTAACGAGGAAGCCGCACATGGCGTACCATCGGCCGATAAAATCTTGAAAGAAGGTGACCTGGTAAATATTGACGTATCAGCAGAGTTGAATGGCTATTGGGCTGATAATGGCGGCTCTTTTATATTAGGCGATGATATCCACGGCCATGGCAGACTGGTAGAAGCATCGAAAGAGATCTTGAAGAAGGCGATCAGCAACATTAAAGGCGGTGTCAGGATCTCGGAGATAGGCCGGCTGATAGAAACCGAAGCGAAAAAGGCCGGCTATACGGTAATAAAAAATCTGACCGGGCATGGTGTCGGCCGCAGCCTGCATGAAGAACCGCACGAAATAGCGAACTACTGCGACAGGTACAACACCGACCGTTTCAAAAAAAATTCGGTAGTGGCGATAGAGACATTCATCTCAACACGGTCGACAATTGCCGAAACCCAAGCCGATGGCTGGACATTGAGCGGCAATAAAGGCGGTTTTGTTGCACAGCACGAGCATACCATGATGGTAACCGGCGGCCAGCCGGTAATATTTACAGCGCAGAACGGCATCTGGGAATAATATCACGCTATACCTGCAATACTATAATATCAAATATTGCTATCAAAAAAGGCCTCTCCAAAACGGAGAGGCCTTTATCATTTATAAAAAAAACTAAATAGTTATTCTGTTTCAACTACCAGTTTATCACCGGTAACTTGTTGTTTAATTTTTGCTTCCAGTTCGTCCATTAGCTCGGGGTTATCCAATATCAATTGTTTAACCGCATCGCGGCCCTGGCCAAGGCGGGTATCGCCATAGCTAAACCACGAGCCTGCTTTTTTGATGATGTTGTGTTCAACACCCAGGTCAATGATCTCACCCGCTTTTGAAATGCCCTCGCCAAACATAATGTCAAACTCGGCAATGCGGAACGGAGGCGCAACTTTATTTTTTACAATCTTAACTTTAACGCGGTTACCTGATACTTCGTCGGAGTCTTTTATTTGTGAGATCCGGCGTACATCCAGACGTACCGAAGCATAAAATTTTAAAGCGTTACCACCTGTAGTAGTTTCGGGGTTACCAAACATAACCCCAATTTTATCGCGCAGCTGGTTAATAAAGATACAGCAGCAACCGGTTTTACTGATGGTACCGGTTAGCTTACGTAATGCCTGCGACATTAAACGCGCATGCAGACCCATTTTCGAGTCGCCCATTTCGCCCTCTATCTCGGCCTTAGGCACCAAAGCGGCAACCGAGTCGATAACTAAGATATCAATAGCGCCCGAACGGATCAGGTTATCGGCAATCTCTAATGCCTGCTCACCATTATCCGGCTGAGATATTAAAAGGTTCTCGACATCAACGCCCAGTTTTTTAGCATAGAAACGATCAAAGGCGTGCTCAGCGTCGATGAATGCAGCAATGCCGCCTTTCTTTTGCGCCTCGGCAATAGCATGGATAGCTAATGTAGTTTTACCTGATGATTCAGGGCCATATATTTCAATAACACGACCCTTTGGCAAACCGCCAACGCCTAAAGCGATGTCAAGCCCTAAAGATCCGGTTGATATAACCTCGGTAGGTTCAATTACAGAATCGCCCAGCTTCATGATGGTGCCTTTTCCGTATGATTTCTCCAACTTATCCAATGTAAGTTGTAATGCTTTTAGTTTATCTGCGTTGCTCATCTTAATAATATCTTTAGCAAATATAATAGTTATTTTTAATAATACTAATTTTTTTAGTAATTTTTATTTCTTTATTTGTCGGAATCCGAGGGGAAATCTATGCATAACAAGAACTTTGGCTGTGTATAGATTTCTCTCTGTCGTTCGAAATAACAAGAAGTTCAATCGGGCATGTAAACTTAATCATCCTGCCAACATCAGTCAACCATCATTTATCCACACTGCGTTTCTTCAGCTCTTTGCTTATGGCGTTAAGCGCCTTTTTCTTTTTGGCTTCTTTGGCCTTTTTAGCTTTTTGCGCTTCGGCTTTTAGCAGGGCGGTTTCGGTATTGTTCCGCTCGTAGTAGCGGCAAAACCAGGTAAGCGGGCAAATCTCGCACTTGGGCGTCCGGGCCACACAAATATACCGGCCATGTAAGATCAGCCAGTGGTGCGCAATGGCAAGCGTATCGTTGGGCAGGTATTTAACCAGTTGTTTTTCAACCGCCAATGGCGTGCGGGCATTGGTGGTAAGGCCTATCCTGTCGGCCACCCTAAAAACGTGTGTATCAACCGCGATGGCAGCCACATCATAAACTACAGACGCGATAACATTAGCGGTTTTACGGCCCACGCCCGGCAGCTTCTGCAATTGATCGATATCAGACGGAACAACGCCATTAAACTCGCCGGTAAGCATTTTGGCCATACCTACTAAATGTTTGGCTTTATTGTTAGGATAGCTTACGCTGCGGATATAAGTGAACACTTCATCAGGTGTTGAGGCAGCTAAACTTTCTGCATCCGGGAAACGGGCAAACAGCGCCGGTGTAACCTGGTTAATACGCTTATCTGTACATTGTGCCGACAGGATCACTGCCACCAGCAGCTCATACGGGTTGGTATAATGCAACTCGGTTTCGGCCTCGGGCTGATTCTTTGAAAAATATTCAACAAAGTGTCGGTAGCGTTCTTGTCTGAGCATGTGGTATAGTAAGTCTTAAGTTCTTAGTATTAAGTCAAAAGTATCTTTAATATATAATCGACTTCAGACTAAATACAACAAGATCAAAAGTAAAAAAAAGTCCGAAGCAGAAATTGACTTTCCACTTCGGACTACCGTTTTTTTCTACTTAACCGAACTACCGCTTGCTTTTTGAATAATCAAGAATGTAATGGATAGTTTGAAGTTTTGGCTTTTTTTGCAAAAGTTCCAGGTTAGAGCGTAATGAATGATAAAACATCAATTCGTCGCCTTCCAGGTTTTCTTTTATGCTTCCTTTTTCCACTTCGTTTTGGTTAGTGAATGCGTTTAAAGTAAAGGTTTCACCCATAAGCTATTGTTTGTTGATCAGATTATACGGTATATAACGCAACACCGTTTCGTTTTATTTTATCTAAATGAAAATTAAATGAAATTTTTCTTTTGGGTTTAATTTTCACCTGTTTATTTAACGCAAAGCGGATAATTTAATTATATAGTTAAGTAATTATTAAGATTGATTTAATGAAGATTGGTTATTAAAGATTAAAGATTGGGTTGGTTTTGGATATTTTCCCTCAACAAGTCCGTTTTGGGTTGAGTTTCGTCAAAATTTTAAATTAATCTTGGCAGGATTTATGTATAGTTTTGCAGTAGATATATTATAATATGAAAAAGATATTCCAACTTACATTTACCGTTTTAACCCTTGCTTTTATTTTCCAAGCTTGTTCAACCGTTAAGAGTTTGCCGGCCAAGGCTACCGGTGCATCGCGTGCCCGCATTGTTGGCACCTGGACGCTAACCAATATTAAATATGACGGTCTGTTGCCCGGCGCAGTACAAGACGTATTTAACCAGGCTCCTCCGCGCGATTTTAAGAATAGCACCTGGCAGCTAACCAATAGCGGCGATGGCATTTATACGCTGGCCAACGGTACATCGCAAACCATATTCTGGAGCTACAATACAGCTGATAAAAGCAACCCGATATTCCAGTTTAAAAAGATCTACCAGGGTGATAAAGCTAAAAACGTTGCCGAGGGATACCAGCTTAATATTGTACAAAGCGATGGTAAAATGATGGTTTTAAAGTCGCCTATTGCTTTGGGTAATACAACTGCTTATATTATTTATACGTTTCAGAAAAATCAATAGCCTCACCTAAATCCTCTCCAAAGGAGAGGACTTCAAAACAACGAATAAAAAAAAAGCCCCTCTCCCTTGGGGAGGGGTTGGGGAGAGGCTTTAAAAATCACATTGTTTAATATTAATTTTTTAAACTCAGCTCTTTGGTCTGCATCATTTTGCGCAGGTTGTTTAGCGCATAGCGCATACGGCCGAGTGCTGTGTTTATGCTAACATCGGTAATGTCGGCAATTTCCTTAAAGCTCATGTCGCCGAAATGGCGCATGATCAATACTTCCTTCTGTTCTGATGGTAAAAGTTGTATGAGTGTTTTCAGGTCTTTATGGGTTTGTTCCCGTACCATGCGGTCCTCGGTGCTTTCGTCATAGTTACCAAGTACCTCAAAAATATCAAAATCATCGCCATTGCTAACCATGGGCGCTCGTTTCTCGCGCCTGAAATGGTCAATAACTAAATTGTGGGCAATACGGGTTACCCAGGGTAAAAACTTACCTTCTTCGTTATACTTGCCGGCTCTGAGTGTATTAATTACTTTTATAAAGGCATCCTGAAAAATATCTTCGGCCAGGTATTCGTCCTTAACAAGCAAGTAGATAGAAGTGTAAATTTTGGTTTGATAACGGCGGATCAATTCCACTAATCCTTTCTCGTCGCCGTTAATGTACAGATGGATTAGATCCTGATCACTTTGCAATTGAAAATCCATATAAAGCGTTTACTTTAATTTATTTTAATTAAATTGTTAAGTATAGCTTTAATCGATATGGATTTTCCTCAGGGGTTTAAAAAATGTTACCTCAAATAAAACAATTTCCAAGCTAAAAAGCAAATAATTTTTTTGTGTCATAATATTTGCCGCAATTGCAATGTTATTTGGATACTGCTAATTATTTTAGGATTTTTGCCCTTTCAAAAAAAGTGTTCAATTATTGGCTATATGCTGTTAGACTATCTTTCGTTTAAAAGGTTTAATCGCTAATTGCCAGTAATATAAAAAAGTCCATGGTCGATAGTCCATAGACCATGGAAAAGAGAACAATATAAAATAATGGCTATGGACTATCGACCATCGTCTATGGACTAACACAAACAACTACAAATGATCAAAGAAGCAGATAAGGATCCTAAAAAACATATCATTATAAAAGGCAGTAGGGTGCATAACCTTAAAAACCTGGATGTGGCTATACCCAAAAACAAGCTGGTTGTCGTAACCGGCATGTCGGGTTCGGGCAAATCATCCCTGGCTTTTGATACGTTATATGCCGAGGGCCAGCGCAGGTATGTAGAAAGCCTTTCATCATATGCCCGCCAGTTTTTGGGCCGCATGAATAAGCCCGATGTTGATTATATCAAGGGCATTGCCCCTGCGATAGCGATCGAGCAGAAGGTGATCACGTCAAATCCGCGGTCGACCGTAGGTACATCAACCGAGATCTATGACTATCTAAAGCTGCTTTTTTCGCGCATCGGTAAAACCATATCGCCGGTGTCGGGTGGTATCGTAAAAAAAGATTCGGTTACAGATGTGATCAATTTTATATTGTCGCTGCCCGACGAAACGCAGGCTACCATACTATGCCCGCTATACCCGCATAACAACCGCAGTTTAAAAGAAGAACTGGCCGTGCTGATGCAAAAAGGCTTTGTTCGGGTTGAGTACCAGGGCCGGATCTCGCGCATTGAGTCGTTGTTAGAAGAAGAAGGATTAGACAATACCGCCTGGGATAGTTTTGAGGCAGAAGAGGTTGAAGAGAAGGTTAAAGGTAAAAGGTTAAAGGTAAAAGGCAGTGATAGTGTAGACGCGGCCCCCGTCACTCACAACTCACTGCTCTCCACTCACCACGCCGTTCATATCGTTATAGACCGCGTAACAAAGGATACTTCGGATGAGACGGCCAGCCGTTTAGCCGACTCGGTGCAAACCGCGTTTTTTGAAGGCAAGGGCGATTGTTATGTGCGCTACCAGGAGCCTGACGCGTCCGAAGAAAAAGAACGTTTTTTTTGCGACAGGTTTGAATTGGATGGCATTAAGTTTGAAGAACCTACACCAAATTTCTTCAGCTTTAATAATCCTTATGGCGCATGTAAACGCTGCGAGGGCTACGGTAAAGTTATTGGCATTGACGAGGACCTGGTTATCCCCGACAAAAGCAAAACCATTTACGAAGGTGCTATTGCCCCGTGGCGTGGCGAGAAAATGCGCGAGTGGAATGACGAGCTGGTAAAACATTCGTTAAAGTTTGATTTCCCTATCCATCGCCAGTACAACCAGCTTACCGTCAAAGAGCAAAAGCTGCTGTGGACTGGCAATAAATACTTCCGCGGCCTTGATGAATTTTTCAGGGAGATGGAAGCGCAAACCTATAAAATTCAATACCGGGTAATGCTGTCGCGCTACCGCGGCAAAACTACCTGCCCCGAATGTATGGGCAGCCGCCTGCGCCATGACGCTACCTATGTTAAGATAAACGACCACTCGATAACCGATGTGGTTTTAATGCCTTTGGATAAAGCGCTTGATTTTTTCAGGAACCTCACGCTAAATGAAACGGATGTTAAAGTAGGCAAGCGCCTGCTAACCGAGATCACCAACCGTTTAAGCTTTTTAAATGATGTGGGGTTAAGCTATTTAACACTTAACCGGTTATCAAATACGTTATCGGGCGGCGAGTCGCAACGGATTAACCTGGCGACCTCACTGGGTAGTAGCCTGGTGGGTTCTATTTATGTGTTAGATGAACCGAGCATTGGCCTGCACCCGCGGGATACCCAACGGCTGATAACCGTGCTCAAATCGTTACGCGATGTAGGTAACACCGTATTGGTAGTAGAACATGAAGAAGAGATCATGAAAGCTGCCGACCATATCATAGACATTGGCCCGGCTGCCGGCACACATGGCGGCGAACTGATATTTAGCGGCACCTATGACGAAATTATAAAAGACGAAAAGAGCCTTACCGGCAAATACCTGAGTGGCAGGGAAGAAATAGCGATACCGGCAAGCCGCCGCAAGTGGAACGATTTTATTGAAATAAAAGGCGCGCGCGAAAACAATTTAAAGCACGTTACCGCAAAGTTTCCACTTGGTGTGTTTACAGCAGTTACCGGTGTATCAGGCTCGGGTAAAACCAGTTTGGTAAAACGTATTTTGGCCCCTGCCCTGCAAAAAACGCTGGGCAACTATAATGGCGAGCAAACCGGCAGTTACGATGCCATTGAAGGCGATTATGGCAAAATTGAACAGGTAGAACTGGTTGACCAAAATCCGATTGGCCGCTCATCGCGTTCAAACCCGGTTACTTATGTAAAAGCCTGGGACGAGATCCGTAACTTATATGCCGCACGGCCGGCTTCCAAAGCCGCTGGGTTAAAACCATCGGCATTTTCTTTTAACGTTGAGGGCGGGCGCTGTGATGTTTGCCAGGGCGAAGGCGAGGTAAAAATAGAGATGCAGTTTATGGCCGACATCTTTTTAACCTGCGAAACCTGCGAGGGCAAACGCTTTAAGCAACATATACTGGACGTTACTTACAATGATAAAAATGTAAGCGAGGTACTGAACATGACCATTGAAGAAGCGCTTACGTTTTTCGCGTCAGAACCAAAGATCATCGCTAAAATAAAACCATTGTTTGAGGTTGGATTAGGTTATGTGCAATTGGGGCAGTCGTCAAACACGCTATCAGGCGGCGAGGCGCAGCGGATCAAGCTGGCGTCTTTCCTGGTTAAGGGTAACAATCCGCATAAAACACTCTTTATTTTTGATGAGCCGACTACAGGCCTGCATTTTGCCGACATTAAAAAACTACTTAAATCGTTTGATGCGCTGCTTGATCATGGCAATACCATCATTGTGATCGAACATAATATGGACGTAATAAAATGTGCCGATTGGGTAATAGACATTGGCCCCGAAGGTGGCGACCGCGGCGGTAAAGTGATATTTGAAGGCCTACCCGAAGATCTGATAAAAGTGAAGGATAGTTATACGGGTAAGTTTCTGAAAGAGCGTTTTAATTAATTGAAATATTTATTGTTAAAAAGTTGCAAACTAAAATTTTAGTTTGCAACTTGCTGTCATAAACCACCTTATGACAAACAAAATCGCAATAATTCTAATTTGCTGTTGCTGCTGCATTTTATCTGCCCGTGCCCAAAGTAATTATGCAATAAAGGGTACTGTTACAGACACCACTACAAAAACTAAGTTGGATGGCGCCACAATAACTGTGTTGAATGCCAAAGATTCTATCCTTCAAAAATTCGTTTACACCAACAAAGGCGCATTTAACATCAGCGGTATTAAGCCGGGTAAATTTTTATTATTGGTCACCTATCCCGATTATGCCGATTACACGGCAGATTTTGAGCTTGATGCCGCTCATCCTCAAAAAAACTTTGACGATATACCCATGATCTTGCGGTCAACGCTTTTAAAGGACGTTATTATAAAAGCCAAAGCCGCGGCCATAAAAATAAAGGGCGACACCACTGAGTTTAACGCGGCATCATACGCCACCGAAAAAAATGCTAAGGTAGAAGACTTACTCAAGCAGCTGCCCGGAATGCGCATTAACCAAAGCGGTGTGATCATGTTCAATGGTGAACAGGTACAAAAGGTACTGGTAGATGGCGAAGAATTTTTTGGCGATGACCCCACCCTGGTAACTAAAAACCTGCGTGCCGACATGGTATCGAAGATCCAGGTTTATGATGATAAAAGTGAAACAGCCAAACAAACCGGGGTTGACGACGGGCAAAAAATTAAAACCATAAACGTAAAACTTAGAGAGGATAAAAAACGCGGCGTATTTGGCAAAGCCGATGCCGAAGTGGGTACAGACAAGCGATACGCCGAGCAGTTGATGGCCAATAAATTTACCCCGACAGAAAAAATGGCAGTTTATGGCAACCTGGGTAATACGGGTAACGTAGGCCTGGGCGGCGGTGATAATGATAAATACGGCGGAGGCTTTTCCAGTTACGCTTACAATGGTGTTGGGATACCGGCAGCTCGCGATGCCGGTGTGCATTATGATGGCAAATGGGACAAAGACAAACAAACGCTTAATACCAGTTACAAAGTTGGCGCGCTTGATGTAGATAAGAAAGGCAACTCACAATCACAGATCAGTTTGCCGGGGTCCTTTAATCACAGCGATAATACCAACAACGCGCACACTCATGGTTTTAATCAAAGCCTTGACGCACGGTTTACCGCAAAATTAGATTCTAACACCAGCTTGTATTTGAGCTTAAACGGCGCTGCAGCCAACGGCCACAGCGTATCGCAAAGTAATACGGTAACCACCCGCGAAAACGATACCTTATTAAACACCAATAACAACAATACCACAAATAACTATCAAAATAAGAACGCGCGGGCATTCATTAACATTTCAAAAAAATTTAAAAAGCCCGGCAGAAGTGTCACGTTTTATACCAGTGGTAATGCCGATCAATCCACTTCGACCGATTATCAGCGATCTGACCTGAAATATTATAATGCAGACGGAATCATTGATGCCACCCGCAGCAAATTAATAGACCAATATAAACCCAACACATCTGATTCGCATTTTGGGTCGATAGGGCTTAATTATACCGAGCCGGTTTTTACTAAAGGGATGACACTGTCGGTAGGTTATAGCCTTTCTGATAGCAAAAGCAACAACAATCAGCAATCTTTTGACAAATCAGCCTCAGGGGTTTATGATGTGCCCGATCTTTTATATTCTAATAATTACAGTACCCATAATTCGTCAAACGACTACGGTTTACAACTTTATTACAGTAAAACTAAATTTTGGGGATTTATACGCGGAAATGTATCAAACGCTGTTTTAACGCAAACCGATAGAATTGCTGACACCGTATTAACCCGGAAGTTTGTCAATCTGTATTTTTTTTCCAGGGGTAATTACCAGTTATCAAAAGCAGCGAGCATTAATTTTAGCTATAATGGTTACACACAACAACCATCTATTACTCAGATACAGCCGTTACGCCAAAACAGCGATCCGCTAAATATCCAATTGGGTAACCCTACGTTAAGGCCCGGGTATAGTAACAATATTTCTGCGGGCTATCGCCTGTACCAGACCACTTACGACAGGGGCATCAATATAAACGTATCATACAGCAATCAAATTAACGCCATCATAAGCAACCGCACAACGGACTCCGCCGGCGTAAATACTTATCAATATTCAAACCTGGCCGGTAAGCAGCCCAACAACTGGAATGTTAATTTAGATGTATACGGCCACCCTAAAAATACCGACCTGTTAGTCGACCCCAGCTTTGGCATATCAGGAAACAGCAGCTACAACTATATTAACAGTAAATTGAGCCAAAATCATAATATCACCTATAACCCGGGCATTAATGCACATATAGGCAAAGCTACTTACTGGTACGCCTTATATCTCAGCGGCACCTTTATACAAAATCACAATAATTTGCAGCAGGTTCCCAACAATTCCAAAGGTTACCAGATCAAATTTGAGCAGTATACAAAATTGCCTCTTAACTTCTTTTTCGGCACTAATGGCCAGTATGACTATACCGCGCCTAACCAGGTGTTTCCTACTGCCTTCAGCCGTTTTTTGTTAAAAGCCTATGTGGGTAAGAACTTCCTGAAAGAAGAAAATCTTAAAGTGGCAATTACAGGCAACGACTTGTTGAATCAAAACAGCGGGTACTCACGCAATGGCACCTCTGATAATTTTACCGAATCGCGTAATAATGTGATCCGTCGTTTCTTTATGTTCTCCGTAAGCTGGGATTTCAGCAAATTTGGCAAAGCAGCTCAAACCCAAAAGCAATAATCCTATGAAAAACTTTAGTAAAACACTCATTACCCTATTTGTGCTCCATAGCGGTTTTGTAACGGCACAAAGCAAACATTTTATCACCGGCGGTACCATCGAGTTTGAGAAAACGCAAAACATGTTTGCCATTCTCAAAAAAAAGGTAACTCCAACACATATGGACTATCAAACCACCTATGAAAATTATCAAAAAAGCGAGCAGCAATTCATTACTTATAAAAGCACATTGATATTTAACGCAACCAGCTCCTTATTTACTCCCGAGCCGGGGAAATCCCTCCCCTGGTATTATTGGGCGCCTATAGCCGAGCAGTTAAACACTATTTACTCAGATTTTGGCAACCAAAATACCACAGTGCAAAAAGTATTTTATGAACGCACCTATATAATAAAAGACAGTTTGCGGAAAATAAAATGGAAACTTACCGATGAAACCCGCAAAATTGCCGGCTACAATTGCCGCCGGGCTAACGGGCTGATACTCGACTCGGTTTACGTAGTTGCTTTTTATGCCGAAGACATTCATGTACCCGGCGGACCTGAGTCATTTAACGGGCTGCCCGGCATGATACTGGGGGTGGTGCTGCCGCATGAAAACATTAACTGGTATGCCACAAAAGTCACACTTGATGGGGTGGATGAAAAGAAACTGGTACCGCCTAAAAAAGGCACACCGGCAACCTACAAGCAATATTACCAGGTGCTTTGGGATACCCAGAGCAGGTACGGCGACGTGGGCAGGTATTATATAATGGGGTTTTATTTTTGATAAAGGTTATACCATAACATTGTCAAATAGGATAGCTTTAATATTCAACAATCGGTTTATTGAGTATTTTAGCCTTAATGAATAATCGGTTAGGGTGCCTGTATATTTTATTTTTGCTATGCGCGATATTACCATCCTGCAATACAGTTGATACCACCAATTACCAAACCGTATTTAACATAAACCTCGACGAAGGCCTTACCTCTCTTGATCCGGCTTTTTGCCGCAACCATAATACCATCTGGATGGATAACCAGATCTATAACGGTTTGGTACAGATAGATGATAGTTTAAAAACCACGCCCTGCATTGCCAAAACCTGGGAGATTTCTGCCGATGGTCAGGTTTATACTTTTCATTTACGCAATGATGTCAGTTTCCAGGATGACCCACATTTTAAAAACGGCGTTGGCCGCAAAGTAATTGCGGCCGACTTTGCATACAGCTTTAGTCGATTGATAGACCCTAAAGTTGCCTCGTCGGGCTCGTGGATCTTTAGCGATAAAATAACCGGTAAAGAAGCTTTCCGGGCATTGGACGACAGCACCTTTCAAATCACTTTAAAGCAACCTTTTGCCCCTTTTATCAGCATGCTTACGGCGCAGTATTGTTCGGTAGTGCCGCATGAGGTGGTCGATTTTTATGGCAAGGATTTCCGCAGCCACCCTGTCGGCACCGGTCCGTTTAAGTTCAGGTATTGGAAAGAGGGCGAAGTATTGGTGCTGCTTAAAAACGAAAAATACTGGGAGAAGGATAATAAGGGACAGCAACTGCCCTACCTTAACGCAGTGCGCGCTACATTTATTGATGATAAGCAAACATCGTTCATGGAGTTTATCAAAAAGAACCTTGATTTCTTTAACGACATTGACGGCAGCTACCGCGACGATATCCTGACCAAATCAGGGCAGGTCACCCGAAAATACAGGGGACAATTCATCCTCAGCACCGGGCCGTATCTAAATACCACCTACCTGGGGATGTTGGTGGATACCACACTGCCGATAGTTAAACAGTCGCCCCTGCGCATCCTGAAAATAAGGCAGGCCATCAACTACGCTATCGACAAGCAAAAGCTGATCAAATACCTGCGCAATAGTTTAGGCACACCCGGCTATCAGGGGTTTGTCCCCAAAGGCATGCCCGGTTTTAACGAGGCTGATGTTAAAGGCTATACTTATAATCCTGCCAAAAGCCGGCAGTTATTGGCCGAAGCCGGTTATCCTGATGGCAAGAATATGCCCATAATTACCCTTACTACCACGGTAGCTTACCATAACCTGGTTGAGTACATACAGGGTGAATTGGAACGCGCCGGTATAAAAACCAAAATAGAAGTTACGCAGGGCGCCAGCCTGCGCGAACTGGTAGCCAAAAATGGCATTAACTTTTTCAACGGCACCTGGATAGCTGATTACCCCGACGGCGAAAATTACCTGTCGCTATTCTACTCAAAAAACAAGATCCCCTTTGGCCCTAATTATACCGGGTTTAACAACCCCGCGTTTGACAAACTTTTTGAGCAGGCCTACAATGTAAAAAGCGATGAAGAGCGCTATGCCCTGTACCGCAAAATGGATAACATCATCATGGCTAACGCTCCTGTCGTGGTGCTTTATTATGACAAGCGGGTAAACCTCTACCAAAATAATATTACCGGGTATAGTTTGAACGCACAGAATTTATTAACGTTGAAACACATTAAAAAACTGTAGAGGCACAATACTTTGTGTCTCCTCCGTCATATGCGTCAAAAAAATGCAAAATATTGCAGCAATTTACAATTTAGCCTGTCAGCCTTAAATCTTATAAATCTTAATTAACTATTCGGCATAATCCTTAATATTGCCTTAATGGGCTTTTTACAAATTGCTGATCTGGGCACAGTACATTTTCATGAATATGGCGAGGGCAAAAAACCTATGCTGGCTTTTCATGGTTATGGCATGACGGGCAGGCAGTTTCACGTACTTAAGCAATCTGTTTTACAGGAATATCACGTTTATGGCATAGACCATTTTTTTCACGGCGAAAGCCGGTTAGACAACTGGACCGAAGCTCAGATCCTGGCCGGGATGCCCAAAGCCCAGGTGCGCCAATATGTAGAAGAATGGTTCAGGCTATACGGGCGGCAGCGCTTTTCGGTAATGGGCTATTCTATCGGCGCCAATTTAGCATTGATACTGGTTGAAGAATATGCCGACCTTATTGACGAAATGATCTTGATGGCCCCCGATGGTCTGGCGGTTTATAAAGGCTTTGACATTTTAACCAATCGTGGCTGGGGTAAGTTCTTGTTTAATAAAGTGACCAAAAGTAAATGGCTGGCGCCAAATCTGCTCAAAAGCCTGCGCAAAGTGCATTTTATTGACGAAAGTCTGTACAAAATAGCCTATAGCGAAATGGATACCGAACAAAAACGGCTTGATGTTTATTATACCTTAAATTTAATAAAATTGCTAAAGCCCGATGTTGTTAAAATAGCCCATTTGATCAATCAGCATAAAATTAAATGCACATTGATATTTGGCAAGCACGACCAATTGTTTCCAAAAACCGCCGCCATACCTTTTATTAATTTACTGGCAAATGCCGATGTACACGATGCGCCTTTAGGCCACTGGCTGGTAACGCCCGCGTTGGATGATTATTTAGTAAATTTACCCGCATGATACCTGCACGCCGTGTAAAATTGTTCAGCAACTGGTTTGCCCGCTACATGCGTTTCAGGATGCGCAGCTATTTTAAACGGTTAGTAGTGATGCCGTTTAAACCTAAAGAAGGGCACTCGGTATTATTACTATGCAATCATTTTAGCTGGTGGGATGGCTTGTGGGGCAATTACCTGGCCTATTGGCACCTTGACCGAAAACTGTATATCATGATGCAGGAAGACCACCTGCGCAAACGGATGCTGCTTAACCTGTTCGGCGGTTTTTCTATCAACAGGACATCGCGCGAGATGATCAAATCTCTGCAATATGCCGCCAATTTATTAAATGATAAAGAGAACCTGGTGGTCGTATTCCCGCAGGGGCAGTTGGTCTCAAATCACACAACCGAGATTGTGGTTGAAAAAGGCATTGAACGCCTGATAAAAAACATCAAAGGCCCCTGCCAGATAGTTTATTCGTGCGCGCTGATAGATTATTTTGAGAGCCTTAAGCCATCGGTGTTTTTCCACCTGTACGATTGCGGCGTAGCCGGAGAGGTATCTTTTGATGAGTTGACTGAAAGGATCAACAACTTTCATCAGCAGGCATTAAAGGCCCAGGTAGATGTAGAACATTAATTGGCCGGTGCATGATCTATCCTAAAAAAAATAATATCATTCGCCTGGGATTTCATTTATATGTGCGCTTCATTGTGGCCCGTAATTTCAATGCTATTAACTTTAACACCATTGAGATAGATCCGGATAGATCAATCTTATTAATTGCCAATCATTCGGGTTTTTGGGACGGCTTTTTGCTATATTGGCTAAGGTGTAAATTGCTGAAAAAAAAGTTCCACATTATGCTGTTTGAAGAAACTTCAAAACGGATCCCGGTACTAAAATATGGCGGCGCTTTTTCTATCCAAAAAAAATCGAGGGATGTTATCGAATCGCTTAATTATGCCGCGCGGCTTTTAAAAGACCCGGGTAATATGGTGCTGATATTTCCGCAGGGCAAACTCTACTCAAATTATGTTACAGATGTAGCATTTGAAAAAGGCGTTATGAACATCATGAAACAAGCCAACGGCGATTTCCAATTGATATTCTCGGCGACATTTATTGAGAATTTCGCGCATAAAAAGCCAACTGCGTATATGTATCTAAAATCTGCCGATCAGGATGACTTTAATTCAATCGATGATTTGCAGCAGGCTTATCAACAGCATTATAATTACGCGCATCAACAACAAACTCAAATAACCGTATAGTGATCATTACCATTGCCATTACTTTCTTTTTTATTATTCTGCGGTTTGTGGTGACGTTGTTCAATTTTATTTCGGACCCAAAATTACGCCGCGTAAACCGGCCCTATACAGATTTGGTTTCGGTATTGATACCGGTGCGCAATGAAGCAGGCAATATTTTATCGCTGCTGCAATCTATTAAAGACCAGGATTATCAGAATTATGAAGTGTTGATCTTAGATGATGAATCCACCGACGACACTTATAATAAGTGTGCTGATTTTGCAGATAAGCATACAAATTTCAGGGTAATAAAAGGTAAAAAACTACCACAAGATTGGCTGGGTAAAAACTACGCGTGCTATCAGTTAGCCGCCGAGGCAAAGGGAAACTTCCTGTTATTTATTGACGCGGATGAAAAAATAAGTCTTGGCCTCATCAACAGCTCCGTGCACCGCAT
>JAQBOP010000204.1 GCA_028287975.1 Mucilaginibacter sp.
TGCAGCTATCGCAAAACATTTCGCGGCAGCAGGTGCAAAAGTTGTTGTAAATTATGCCTCAAGTAAAGAAGGCGCAGATAAAGTGGTGAAAGCCATAACCGACAATGGCGGCATAGCCATCGCGGTACAGGCCGATGTATCGAATGAAGCCGATGTAACCAGGCTGTTTGAAGAAACAAAGCGGGCTTTCGGCACCTTGAATATTTTGGTCAACAACGCGGTTTATCAGGGATATGCACCTATTGAACTGATATCAGCAGAAACTTTTCATAATAGTTTTAATGTCAATGTACTTGGTCCCATACTAACGATCCAAGCCGCTTTGAAACTGTTTGGCGATAAGGGCGGGAATGTCATCAATATCAGTTCGGGTGCCAGCAAGATGCCTTTTCCGGGAGCCTCCTTATATTCCGCAACTAAAGCCGCATTAGATGCCATAACGATCTCTTTGTCGAAAGAGTTGGGTGCACAAAACATTCGTATCAATTCTATTTTGCCGGGCGCTACGGAAACAGAAGGTGCAATTAGTGCGGGCGTCACCCCTGGCAGTGAGTATGAAAAAATGTTTGTTGCCAACACACCGCTTGGTCGCAGAGGTCAGCCTGAAGATATTGCGAAAGCTGCCGTATTTTTGGCTTCCGATGATGCAGCCTGGATCACGGGAGAGCAAATTTCCGTTTCTGGTGGTATGTATGGTTTTTAAATTCATAAAATCAAAAAAATGAAAGATAAAGGGACGGAACTATTTGCCGGCAATGGTTTCACCAAAACGCACTAAAATAATGGTTTCTAAAGTATAAGCTTCTTTCAAATCCCTGTTTCTTCCGGAACAGGGATTTTTGTTGCTTCAAATAGCTTCACCAATTGTCCTTTAAACCCGCTGCATTGCACAAATCACCCATAAAAGAGTTCGAGTTTTGTAGTCTAAAAACCACTGATAAGTAAAAAGCCTTTAGATGAAAATCTGAAGGCTTTTTGCTTTCAAGTATGGAGCGATTATAAATTCTAACCAACGGGGGATATCTTTATCTGGCAGCTGATCAGTTATTTATCAAAACTTTTTATTCTTATATCAAATAAAATCACTGTATTTTAGACAACCTAATTTTTGCATGCCTCCGGTATAATTGTCCGGAAGGCAATACCAATTTATTAAACCGATAATCAATTAAGAAAAAAATGGAACAACAAACTAACCAGCCATCGCCTGAAAATATTATGAAAATAGGCACAGGCTTTTGGGCCTCAAAAATTCTTTTGACTGCAGTGAGTTTTCAATTATTCACCAGGCTTGCTGAAAAGAAAACTATGAAAGCCACAGATGTTAAAGACATTTTAGGGTTTAAATGCACAGACAGAAATGTTTATGATTTTTTAGATGCTTTAACCGTGTTTGGTTTTTTAAAACGGGACAGTATTTTGGATACAGCTATTTACTCAAATACTGTGGACACAGATACATTTTTAGATAAAAACAAGCCATCGTATATTGGAGGTATCCTTGAAATGATGAACAATCGTTTATATAGTTTTTGGGGTAACCTGGGCGAGGGGCTGCTTACCGGGCTTCCGCAAAACGAAGCAAAAAGGAGCGAGGATTTTTTCGGTTTGATATACAAGGACCCTGAAAAATTGAAAGAATTTACCAATGCAATGAGCGGTATCCAAATGGGTAATTTTATGACCTTTGCTCAAAAATTTGATTTTACAAAATATAAAACGCTAATTGATGTGGGCGGTTCGGCCGGCTTACTTTCATTGATGGTTGCAAAGCATAACCCCCATATGCATTGTACAAGTTTTGACCTGCCGCCGGTTGAGCCTATTGCAAACGCTACTATACAGCAATTCGATTTATCAGATCGTGTAAAAGCCGCAAGCGGCGACTTCTTCACCATGCCAATACCAAATGCAGACGTTGTTGTAATGGGAAATATCCTGCATGATTGGAACGAAGAAAACAAAATATCATTGATGAGAAAAGCTTATGACGCAATCCCTGTGGGCGGGGCATTTGTAGCTATCGAAGGCATAATAGATGATGAAAGAAAACAAAACGTTTTTGGTATGATGATGAGTTTAAATATGCTTATTGAAACAGGAACAGGATTTGATTATACATTTGCCGACTTTAACAGGTGGGCAAATATTGTCGGTTTTAAATCAACCTCACTTCTCCCGTTAGCAGGGCCATCAAGCGCGGCGATAGCATATAAATAAAAACTGCGTTAGCATTTTGTTGGCGAAGGGCTCTTCTTATGATGTTATTCTTAAACAATATAATTAGCCTCTAAACCGGCTGCATTGTACAAATCAGCCATAAAAGAGTTCGGGGTTTTGTAGTCTAAGAACCACAAAATAACCCACCGTATGCCAAGCAAGGGAATGTTATTGGAAAGCCTTTAGATGAAAAGGCTGGGGGTAGAAATCGGCATTTGAGAAAAATAAATTGGAGAGTCAATATTGAAAATAAATTTATTGATAAATATTCTACTAAATCTATAGAAATTATATTGTTTATTAAAAAAATGTTTATGTTTGCACAGTTGTAACAGCATACAACATATAGAAACACACCATGAAAAACGCTTTACCAACCTTTGCCGGTACGCTCAATCCGGGTTTTGTCGGTGTTGAACTTAGCTGTTCATCGCGATATTGTTGTTGCTGCTAAGCAACAAACCCCCGGTACTATTTGAAACGAGGCAACCGTATGCCTGCTATGGCATACCCGGAAACGGCCGGTTATCCTGCAAAACATCTAAAATCAACATAATTTTTAATTCATAAAATTACTTATGACACTTAATGACGTAACACTTATAGCAAAAAAAGTAGGGGTCGGTATTATAGTTACTATCGTTCCTTTTGTAATCATTTTTGGCGGTTTGTGGCTTACACAAACCTTATTGTCCAAAAATCAGCAGCCAACTATTGTTCAATCTAAAACAACAACACCTCATGCAACTGGCACCGGAAACTAAACAACGAATAATCAAGAACGCTTTATTAAGCCTGTTTATTTACATACTACCCCTGGCCCTTATGTTTGGCACTTTTTATATAACAGGCCAGCGCCCATGGGAAAAGAAACATGTAAAAGTTAACACAAAACCATCAACCACTAAAAAAAACGTAAGCAATGACATCAATGATTGATTTTATAGAAAAAGCCGTAAAGAACTTAAACGACTACGGTTTCTCGGTATTGGTATTGATACTGGGTATATTAGAGTTTTCATTTGGCCTTTATAAAAAGAAATGGAACAAAAATGAAAAGTGGGTTGATATTGCTTGTTTTACATTACCAAGATTGGTAGTTAGGCCGGCAGTAGCGTATTTTGGGTTGAAATTTTTGCCGCTGGTATTACCCGCGTTTAAAAATACCTTCGATTGGGTGCCGTTTTTCTGGGGGTGCATTATCATAGCTATTGCTGACGACCTTACCCAGTACTGGTACCACAGGCTACACCATGAGATCCCGTGGTTATGGCGTTTTCACCGTACCCACCACTCTGCAAATTATATGGGTATGGCAATGGCCAGCCGTCAAAATGTTATCTATACCATTTTCTTTTCGCAGACCTATCTTACTACCGCGTTAGTTTATCTTGGCTTAGGCATACCGGCTGTGATAGTTAAAGCTATAAAGGGTACTATAACAACACTTGCCCATTCCAGCATACCATGGGATAAGCCCTTTTACCAGTATAAATGGCTGCACCCTATAGCCTGGGTTTTAGAGCGTACCATATCAACCCCGGCAACGCATCACGCGCACCATGCCGCTACAACCGACGACGGTGTTGGCTATTACAAAGGCAACTTTGGCAACATGTTTTTTTTATGGGATATTATATTTGGTACCGCGCATATATCAAGACAATACCCGGCCGCATACGGGATCTCGCATTATGAGGGCGACCCATGGCACGCGCAATTGTTATGGCCGATATTTAAATCGCCGGTTAAGGGCAGTGAACTTGCAGCTGATGGCCCTATGGTAAGGGTAGACGATCCTGTAAATGAACACCACGCAGTAACCACTCAAGAAGAAAACGTTCATCAATTTGAACATGAACATAATGAACAATTACAGCCTGTAGCGATATAAGCTTACATCAGATTTTACCATATGCTTAGCCGGCTTGGTATAGCTTTGATCTTTACTTAACTTTGTAAAGATCAAAGCCGCCGGTAATCGATCGGGTAAAATACATCCACTAAAATGAAAACACAATTACTTAGGTTCTCTATTTTATTACTGGTCCCGGTTTCACTGTTGATTGGTGCATGCCATGAAAAAAGCAAGCCCGTACAGGTTATAGCGGCGGGCAAGCCTATTATGGTTAACCCCACTCAAAAAACAGCCATCTGCTGCGAGTCAAATATACCCAGTAGATTTGCGCCTGGTTTTGAGGTAAAGAATGCCAGTTTATCCAACGTTTCTGTAAAAGGTGCTGCCGTTCATGATAAAATGGTTTGGATCCCCGGTGGTACATTCCAAATGGGTGGCGATAATAAACAAGCGCAACCAGACGAGTATCCTAAACATAAAGTAACCGTTAACGGCTTTTGGATGGATGCCACCGAGGTAACTAACGAGCAATTTGCCCGTTTTGTAATAGCCACAAACTATGTTACTACTGCCGAGCAAAAACCCAATTGGGAAGTGTTAAAAAAGCAGGTGCCACCAGGCACACCTAAACCACCTGACAGTGTATTGGTTGCGGCCTCGTTAGTATTTGTACCTGCAAAAACCAAGATCGAACTGAATGACTATGCGCAATGGTGGAACTGGAAAAAAGGTGCAAACTGGCGACACCCGCACGGGCCGGGCAGCAACATAAAAGGGAAAGAAAAATACCCGGTTGTGCATGTGTCTTTTTATGACGCGGTTGCCTATTGCAAATGGGCACATAAACGGTTACCAACCGAAGCCGAGTGGGAATGGGCCGCAAGAGGCGGGCTAAACAATAATATATATCCCTGGGGTAACGAGTCAGTAAATACAGGTAAGCCAAAAGCCAATACCTGGGAAGGCTCTTTCCCTTATAAAAACACGCTTAATGATCACTTTTACTATTTAGCCCCTGTTAGCTCTTTTGCGCCCAACGGTTATAAATTATACGATATGGCCGGCAACGTATGGGAATGGTGTGCTGATTATTACAATTATAAATATTACAGCACCCTTAATCCGCAGGGCGTTAGCAACCCGCAGGGGCCTTCAAAATCATATGATCCTGATGAGCCACTGGTCACGAAGCGCGTTGTACGGGGCGGTTCATTTTTATGTAATGACAGCTATTGTTCAGGCTACAGGGTAGCCCGCCGAATGAAAACAAGCGAAGATAGCGGCATGGAGCACCTGGGTTTTAGGTGCGTACAAAATAACTGATCAAGATCCATCATTATTTTTAAATAAAGTTTGCACATAGTCAATTAATTACCTATAATTGCAACTTAATCTATAGGAATAGTAGACAATAAAATATAGAACGTGAACACACACTCTATCCACCCGGTAAACATGAAATTGATAGCGCCTTATCTTAACGGCACTATGGTCATGTCTTGCTGTTGTTGTTAATTATCAGCCGGTAATCCGTGTTTTAATCCCGAGCACATTTAGCCTATGGGGACTCTCTAAAACTTAACGTAACTCAAATCATCGTCCCCCTAAGGGTGATGCTGCTTAATACAACAGGAGGAATCATGAAAAAATAAATACATACCCCCAATAAAAAAGGGAAAAAGCATCTGCTCTTTCCCCATCAGTTAAAACAACGAAACAGGTCTCAATTGGCGTTGCTCCCGTTTCAATTATGTCATTTTAAACAAATCAAAGTTATGCAAAATATTGCAAAATTTGACCGGGCTTATACTTCGTTTCCGGTTAAATCCTTCTTTACACCCGTAAAGATCCTGTTACTACTATTTCTTTTTCTGCCCTTTATATCACTTGGGCAAAGCAGTGACGCTACTGTTAATTCAAAACTTTTTGGCCGCGTCCTGGACGCAGTAAGCAAAGAACCGCTTCCGGGCGCCACCGTTAAAATAGAAGGCACTACCCACGCGGTATCAACAGACCTGCAGGGTAAATTTACTTTTATTACCGCTCAAAAATTTCCGTATAAACTGGTTATCACTTATATCGGTTATGAGCAGCAAGAACTCCTGGTAGACGGCAGCCCTGTAGAAATCCTTTTAAAAGAAGCCGGCGGCCAGTTAAATGATGTGGTGGTGGTAGGTTACGGCACACAAAAGCGTAAGGACATTACCGGAGCGGTAGCTTCCGTTCCCACATTCGCGTTACAGCAACCCGCAACCTCGCTTGACAAGGCTTTGCAAGGTACAATTTCCGGCATCCAGGTAACGCAAGCTACAGGCCAACCGGGCGCAGGGGTTACTGTTCAGATCCGTGGGGTAAATTCTGTTAACGCTGTTGCTGAACCGTTGTACGTGATTGACGGTTTTCCTACCTCTAACAGTAACTCGCTTACCGATGCGGGCGTTACCAACGGCCCCAAGATCAACCCATTATCTTTTATTAATAATGCCGATATAGAAAGCATCGAGGTTTTAAAAGACGCTTCGGCTACGGCTATTTATGGTACACGCGGTGCCAACGGTGTAATTATCATCACAACAAAAAAAGGAAAATCGGGTGTGTCGTCCATCAACTACGATGGTAGCGTCGGCTGGCAAAATGTTACAAAAAAGATCTCGCTTTTAAATACCGACCAATGGGAGTCTTTAAGAAACGACGCTTTGGTTAACAGCGGTAAAACAGCACAAACGGATGCCGTACTTAATCCATACCATGTAAATACCGATTGGCAGGACGCCGCGTTCAGGCAGGCATTTTCGCAAAATCATAGCCTGTCCATCTTGTCGGGTACAGACAGGACCCGCATTGCGTTTTCAGGCAACTACCTTAAAGAAGATGGAGTATTAAATAACACCAACTTTAAACGGATCTCGGGCAGGTTAAACATTGAGCACAATTACAACGATAACCTTAAACTTACCGCTTTTGTTACCGGCGCGCATACCGAAGCGCAGATAGCGCCGCAAGGCGTAATTCCGGCTATTTTATTGATGACGCCAACTACCCCTATTTATAACGCCGACGGCACCTTCTTTTTAAAGAATATTTATGAGGGTGTGTATGGTAACCCGATAAATACTTTATATAACCAGCTTAACCAAACCATTACCAACCGTATATTGGGCAACGCTGCTGCTGATTACAAGATCTTTAAAGATCTGACCGCAAGGGTATTGTTAGGCGTTGATATTATCGACAATAAGCAAAACAGGTATCTGCCAGCATCGGTTTATGAAGGTTCGGGTTTTGGCGGTATCGGTGAGGTGGGTAGTTTATATTCTACCAACTGGCTTAATGAAAACACGCTGACCTATAAAAAAGAGATCGGCAAAAACTCAATTAATGTTTTAGCCGGCTTTACCCAGCAGGCATTTAGCGCACAAGGTGCTATTGCCGGTTCATATGGTTTTGTGAGTGATTACAGTGCTTACAACAACTTAGGTTCTGGCAATAATACATCAATCACGTCAAGCGGTTTTGGGATAGCACCGTCTTCATCATCTAATCAATGGGCATTAAAATCATATTTAGCCAGGATAAATTATGGTTATGACGACAGGTATTTAGTAACATTGACCTTACGTGCAGACGGCTCCTCAAAATTTGCACCGGGGCATCAATGGGCATCATTCCCGTCAGCGGCATTTGCGTGGAACGCATCAAGCGAAGATTTTGTTAAAGATCTCAACTGGTTAAGCCAGTTAAAACTAAGAGTAAGCGCGGGCAGCACAGGTAATAGTGACATTCCGGCTTATCAGTCTTACTCGCAGTTAGGATCTTACCGATACAATTTTGGCAACACCTCTGTAATTGGCTTTGCTCCTAACAGCTTATATAACCCCAACTTAACCTGGGAAAAAACAGCGCAGTATGATTTAGGGGCTGATATAGGCATATTAAAAAACCGGATCAGTTTGGTAGCGGACGTGTATTATAAAAAAACCACCAACCTGCTTTTATACCTGCCTCTGCCGGCGACAAGTGGTTTAACTATCATCACCAATACCGCTATTACCAATCCGCAGCAATATGAAAACGTAGGATCGGTAGAGAACAAAGGGTTTGAATTAAACATCAGCTCGCATAATATTGTCGGTGCTTTCCAGTGGAACACCAACCTGGTATTCGCGGTTAACCGCAATAAGGTGCTTAGCCTTGGCGGCAACGGCGTGAACCAGTTTATCCCTGACTCATCATTGCCATCAATTTTAAAGGTAGGCCAACCAATTGGTTCTTTTATCGGCTATAAAACCAATGGCTTGATCAAGGCAGGCGGCACGGCTTTAACACCTGCTGCGAACACCTCGCCGGGTGGACAGGCTTATGTTGATTTTAACGGCGATGGTAAGATTACCCAGGCTGCAGACAGGGTTATCCTTGGCAACGCGCAGCCTAAATTTACGGGTGGCATAACCAATACTTTCGTCTATAAGGGCGTTGACCTGGCTTTTTTCCTGCAAACATCATACGGCAACAAAATTTACAACCAGCAGCGTAATACTTTAGAGTTGGGTACCGGCTACACCAATGCTACAACTACACTGTTAAAACGGTGGACTCCGACTAATACCAACACAGATGTACACAGCGCGTTCCAGGATCCTGCACCTACTATCTCAGACCGTTTTGTTGAGGATGGATCATACCTGCGTTTAAAAAGCCTGAGCTTAGGTTATACTTTCCCGCAATCACTGCTTAAAAAGTCGACCATCAAAAAGGTGCGCGTGTATTTAACCGGGCAGAATTTAATTACCTGGACCAAATACACAGGCTACGACCCTGAAGTAAGCAGCAACGAGCAATCATCAATAACATTAGGAGTTGATAACGGGGCTTATCCTAACAGCAAATCAATTGTAGCAGGGGTTTCCTTATCACTTTAATTTTTAATAAGCATAATCTTTTCAATCATGAAAAAAATAAAATACTTCATATTATTAGCAAGCCTCGGGGCTGCTTCGTGCGCCAAGCTCGGAGAAAACCCGAGATCATTTATACCCGCAAGCCAGTTCTACAAAACGCAGGCCGACGCGGTAGCGGCTGTAACTGCGGCTTATTCGTTGCTAAACAGCGGGGCCAATTCAATCCAGACCCCTTATAATACCTTGTTCAATACAGGCATGGATTTTATGTCTGATGATGAAGCTCCGGGACCGGGCGCTACCAACGCGGATGTGCGGTCGCAGGCAGTATTGGGCCACTCGGCATCTGGCTTGCGGATCTTGCAGATCTGGCAGCAGCATTACGCGGCTATTAAAAAAGCCAATATCGCTATCGATACCATACCACACATTAAATTTGATGCTACCTTAAATAAAAGACTGGTTGCCGAGGCTAAATTTTTGCGCGCCCTGTATTATTTTAACCTGGTGCGGTTATATGGCGATGTGCCTTTGGTTTTGCATGACCAGACATCGATTAAGCTTTCAGACCTGCAGATCGCGCGTACGCCATACGCCACGGTTTACGCGCAGATTGAAAAGGACCTTACAGAAGCGACTGCCGATCTGCCAAACAATTATGCAAGTGCTGATATTGGCCGTGCAACTGTGGGCGCAGCGCAATCTATCCTGGCAAAGGTTTATCTTACCGAGCGTAAATGGCAGCAGGCCGCTACAACTGCCCTGGGCGTAATTAACGGCCCTTATGGTTATGACCTGTTTACCAACTATCCGGATGTTTTTCTTCCGGCAACCAAAAACGGTAAAGAGCATATCTTCTCGGCACAATTTAAATCAAACTCGTTAGGACAGGGTAATAATGAGGCTCCAAGGGCTGTGCTTAGTGGCATCCCGGGCATTACGGCGTCTTTTGCAAACCAGGTAACATATTATACAGTACCTGATGCTACGAAACCCGATGGGAAAGACCATTTTTTCAGCGTATATAAATTATATGCCGCGCAGGATAAACGTAAGTATGAAACCTTTGTAACCCGCTTTTTAAGCCCTGCAGACGGTAAATATTATGGCAAGCTGAACGATCCAAAGATCCCACTTGATTCAATTCCTTTCTTTAATAAATACTGGGATCCGGGCACGATAGGCAACCTTGCAGAATCCAGCGCGAACGTGCCTATTATACGTTTTTCTGATGTTTTATTAATTCATGCCGAGGCCGAAAACGAATTAAATGGCCCTACTACCGCGGCCTACACCTCATTAAACAGGGTAAGGCAACGCGCGGGCTTATCGGCTTTGCCGGATGCCGTGTCTGGTACGTTAACCCAAAATCAGTTAAGACAAGAAATATACCTTGAACGCCGCCTGGAATTTGTGTTTGAATACCAACGCTGGTTCGATCTGATCAGGGAGCGTGACGGCAGTGACAATGGCATCCTTGAAGCCAGCTTATTAACCGTGGGTAAAACCAATGTATCAAAAGGTACCATAAGCCCAATTGTCATTAACGGAAAGCCGGTAGCCAATAAATTCTACCTGTTCCCTATTCCTCAGCAGGAAATAGATAACAGTAATGGCAAGCTTAAACAAAATCCGGGTTGGAATTAATCAAAATCATATGAAAAAGCTAAGCATATTATTGATAGGCATTATTGGGTTATTTAGCTCAGTTTACGCTCAAAAGGGGGTAATAAACTCAGGCTCACACCAAATAGACCCAAAAGTAAAAGTTGAGGTAATTAAGGTATTAGATCAGTACCTGGCTACCTTTAACGCCCGCGACCTTGCCGGTTGGGAGCGCACTTATCAGTTCCCGCACTACAGGCTGGCCGGCGGCAAAGTTACAGTGTTAGAAAAAGCAGGCCTGCGTGATCCTAAGAAAGTTTTTGGCGAACTGCAAAAGCAAGGCTGGGACCACAGTAAATGGGACCACCGTAACATTGTACAGGCATCGGCAGATAAGGTGCATGTGGATACTGAGTTTACGCGTTACCGCGCCGATGGTAGTGTTATTGGCCACTACGAGTCGCTATATATTCTTACCAAAGAAAACGGGCGATGGGGTGTTAAATTCAGATCAAGCTATGCCGATTAAATTTAAAATAATGCTGTTCCTGCTAATGGCAGGAACAGCAACTTATGCACAAAAAGTGCAGCAGTACAAGCAGGTGAGCCCTAATAAAATAGCTATTAATAATACTTTAAGCCAGAAAC
>JAQBOP010000213.1 GCA_028287975.1 Mucilaginibacter sp.
TTAAAACAAGCGGGTTTCAACCTAATAGGTGCACCTGTTGTGATGGATGCTGACTATCAAAGCATAACTCCTAAAAGCGCTTACTTTAACTACCATATTAACGCTAAAGACTTTGATATACAAAGAGCTTATCGCGAAGTAAAGTTATTTCATGACATGGCGTCTTCGGCGGCTTCTGCGCAAGGCATAGTGGGTTTAGATTACAAATTAAGCGGCAAACTCAACGATGATATGAAACCAGTTTATCCTTCTTTAAAAGGTGATGGTGTATTGTCAATAAAAAGTGTAAAAGTAAAAGGATTCAAGTTATTTAGTGTAGTAGGTAAACAAACCGGGCGCGATAGCCTGGGTAAAGGCGGCGATGTGTCAAAAGTCGATATTAAAACGAGCATCAAGAACAATATCATAACCATTGAGCGTACAAAAATGCGCATAGCCGGTTTCAGACCAAGGTTTGAGGGCCAGGTAAGTTTAGATGGTAAATTAAATTTACAATTTAGGTTAGGCCTACCTCCTTTGGGCATTTTCGGCATACCAATGACCATTACCGGCACACAGGAAAATCCCAAAATACATTTGGGGAGAGGCAAAAAAGAGGATGAGTTAAAAGAGACCGAAGAAGACAAATAATACTTATTTTTCTTCTATAATTTTTCTTCAAAAAATTTTACCCCTGATATTATTTGTTCATTTTATTCATTCATCAAACAACTAGTGTTTAGAATTAAGCTATTGCATATAATTGTATTTATCTTAATTCTAATATTTATGAGTGCAAACAATTACTCCATCTTAGGTTCAGAAAGAGCCATACCTGTTTACCAGGTACAATATATAGCGAAAATTACAGATCGTATTTATCGCCACACAAACACCGTGAACTTTTTTTAGTCATAGTTATATAATATTATTAACTACAGGTATATTACACTTTATTATAATTTCATATATTATGCTTTTATTATAATTTAGGTTGCAATAGCATCTGTCTATTATGTTTTTTTGATGTTAGTTGATTATATTGCTATCAGGAGTACTATAATACTGTTTTGCAATTAACCTTATACAACCTTAAAAACCATTGATCATAACCTATAACCAATCATTTTTAAAACCATGAATAGTAAATCCATCAATTATAAAAACACAACCTTATAGTAAATTACAATTGAATTACGAAATATTGACGGCAAGCCTAAGTAATTACTGCTCAATATATCATAGGGAAAATTCATTGAAAAATATATAATATTGAGTTATTTTACTGTTAACCAATGTGTTAATTAGTTAATGAAGAAAGGAGTTTAGAACAGTGGAGAGAATAGATAATGAATAAAATTTCATTACCAAAATATGAGGAATTAAAAAAGTTAATGCTTATCAACTCAGGCATTGTGCACATGCTGCCGTCTGATTGTAAAACGTTATCTGATAAAATATTTAAGAAAAATGGTAATCGCATTAGCGAAACTACATTTAAACGTATATATGGTTTCGCTTTTAGTAAATATAGCCCTTCACTATTTACATTGGATGTATTAGCCAGATATTGTGGCTATAAAAGCTGGGATGCCTTTTGCGAAAAGCAAGATAAAAACGACGAAACTACATCAGTAAAAGAACTAAGTTGGCAAGTATTAAAACAAAATGCTGATAAAATAACCGGCTTTGCCTTACAGGCTTTAAAAAACAAATCAGGCATACCTTATAACCAAACTATTGAGCGCGAATTTATAGATTATCATTTTGATGAATTTCTTAATTCCAATTGTACCGGCACAATATTGTGTGCGCCGTCAGGATATGGAAAAACAATAGCGCTTTGCCAGTGGATTGAGAAAAAAGCAGCGATTGACACACTAAAGGGCAATAATGATATCATACTATTATTTAGCAGCAATGCCGTTATGAGCGTTTTGGTTAGTGGTGGGGATATCCATGACTGGATGCTGGCTTTACTTGGATATGGAACGGATAATGATATCAACGTTTTATTAGATATAAAGCAACGTAAAGATTCTAAGTTTTATCTCATCATTGATGGTTTTGATGAGCAAATGTTTAAGGGTGATCATTTTAAGATAATTCTAAACCAGCTTGTTGATATTTTTTCGTTTTACCAGCATCATGATTGGTTTAAACTGATATTGACAACCCGTACCGCTACTTGGATCAATAATAGGCACGAACTTGAAATCAATAGCAACACCTGGTTTACAGGTTTTAATCAAAACCCAAATTGCATAAACGTTCCGTTACTTAATCTACTGGAGATTGAAGCCCTATGCGGCCAAATTAAACTTAGTATTGAAAACTCTATACCTGTTAATATTATACAAAATTTCAATCATCCATTATACTTTCAGTTCTATTATCAGCAGCATAAAGAAAATTTCATAAAAACTAATATTGATCATATCAGTTTTTATGAAACCCTGTCTACTTTCATTTTAAAAAAAGTATACCTGGGCCACTATTCTACCGAAAAGATCCTGTTGATAAAAACGTTGATTGAACAGTTAGACATAACAAATAATGTTTACCAGATAAATAAACTAAAAATTGTTGGGGATATTAAAAAATCTCCCCATGCCTATCAGGAACTTATAAACGTTGGATTTATTAGGGAATTTACTGAAAACAATAATTATCCATACAATACTTATATCATATTTGGCAATACGGATTTTATGGAGCATAGTATTGCCAAAACATTGCTTTATAACAATGGAAACTTGTTGGATATAGACCTGGTAAAAGCAATAAACAGTTTATTAGCTAATAATAAACACAAAGTAAATGTGTTGAAATGGTGTATTATGCATGCTATTAAATCCGGACAATTAAAAAACATTGAATATATAATAGAAGTTCAGTTAACGATAAACGAGAAATCTGAATTGATCACTTTCCTTGGTGAGGTATTAGAGACCGAATACTCATCTACTACAGGAAATGACTCGATTATAAAATATTTTAAAAATTCTTTCAGTGACGAGTTATTTGATTATTTCTTTGGTTTGGAATTAATCAATACTGATTATAAAAAGTTTCTTCATGTCCTATTGAAATTCGACCTTTCGGATCAAAAGAAAGTGCTTATTCATTCTACGCTCGCCATTATAGCGGCTATACAGCTTGACCTTAACGACTTTGAAATAAATCTGTCGAAACTTAAAGCATTCCCTAAAGCCGAGTACGACGCATTTTCTGTTAACCCATTAAGCTGCCTGGATGCTATATATTATCATTTAAAATATGGAATAATTAAAACCGAAGCATTAATTGATCTAACCAAACTATATTTTGGAAATCTTCATACCATCAGTGTAAAGAAAAGCGCCTCAAATGATATGCTATACCTTTTAGGTTTATTTACAATGTTACTGTGTAATAACCCTAAAAAAACGCTCCGGTTTATTAGTTTCCTGAACAAAAATTACGGGAGCTTAGCAAAAGAAGGTAATGATTCGCAATATGGCTTCTTCATAAAAATATTTATGTCAAACGCCTATTTAGAGCTTGGCGAGCAGACAAAGGTTTCTGAAACATATCATTCCATTGCCGTTGATTATGAAGAAAATGAAGATCTGTTAACGCCCTATATGAAAATTCTTTTTCATAGCGTAAAGATCAAAATCTTGCTAAATACCTCGCAGGAAAACCTGGTACCAAACGAAATGAAAAAAATTAATGATATTGCTGTAAATTCCGGGTATAAATTCCCCAAGCTATACATAACTTCCATGCTTTTGCAAAGCTTGTCATTACAAAACTCAACCCCCGGATTTTATAAGCAGCTTAGTAATGATTTTAACAATATTATAAACGAGTGCGGCTTAAATCCGCAATTATTTCTTGATTACATAACAGTAAATAGAAAATAACTATTTACTGTTACAAAGAAGTTATCTTATATAATCGGGCTCCCTCCTCATTAAACACCACATTAAAGCTATCAGCGCCACTAATTTTGTTATCACCAAGTATTTCTGTTAGCTGATAGTTTCTGTTGGCAACAAGCCCTAATCGCTTTGCAGTCAACAAGATATTTACCGGTTGTTTTTTATAATTAAATACAGCCAGATAAATATTGTTAGCATCTTTCCTGATAAAAGTCTGCGCTGCCGCTCCAGCTTTGCCACCCTCAACAGGCATAAAGGCTTTGCCACTTTTAATTAATTCTTTAAGTTCCGGCCGTTGTATCCAGTCTTTAACCTGTTTTTGCCAGGGTGCATCCTTACTATAATCGTCACCTAATATTACTGACCCTGTAATTAAACCTGATACTAATCTGATCTTGTTAGCACCCACACTTTCCTTTTCAAAGATCAAATGGTCGGCATCAATATAATCATACAAATAAGTTTGCCACCATCCGTAAGTGACACTGTTAAGCGTGTATTCAGCATCCTTAACTGAGTGAAAAGCGTCGCAAGCTATGCGACGCATATTTACATATCTTGCCGTTGCCAGCGACGGCGAAATAGCCGCATAAACCAACATAGAATTATCGAGTGCCTTAGTTACGGTCTCCATGCCCACCCGGTAGGCCTGCATACCTGTTGTAATTTTCGAATCGTAAAACTTGCTTGATTCTGCCGCGCCATGTCCCAGAAAATCGATCTTGATCATTTTAAAACCGCAATCCTTCAATTTACCTAATACATAAGCTATACGGGCTTGTGTACCCGGATGTGTCGGGTCGAGTGCTCTTCCCCCATCCAGGTCATGAAACCCCTTATCGGTCTTGGTCCACATTTCAGAAAACTTGTAATTACTGCCTTCGGCTGTACGATCTGTGTTTGTTGATTTAAATCCCCAGTCGGTAAATGGCGCCCAGTAAACACCTGGCTGCAGGTTTCTTTGTTTACAATAATTTACAAAGTCTTTAAGTTTTGAAAAATCACCTTTGATCCCTCCCCTTACCATGTTATCCCAAAAAGAATCAAGGTCGATATAAGCGATTCCGTCAGCATTACGGAAGTTAGGGATCTGCTTATTAAAAAAATCGGCCACGGCTGTTGCCTTATCGTAATTGATATGTTCGGCAATTACGCCCCAACTATTCCAGCCTACCGGTGTAGCTTTAGTCCATGGTTGGATATACCTGCCCTCAACTATGCTGCCGGTACGTGCATAAGTTTCCAGGCCGATGCGCCAATCTGTAAAATACCCCAAAAACATTTTCGGCGAAACGATCTTATCACCCTTTAAAGACCCATGCGCCATCGAATCGCGCGTAATAGTAACACTATTCAGCCCACCCCAAATTTTAAGTTGATTAATATGATTGTTAGTTCCTTTACTTTTAACGCCGGTTTTCCAGTTATCGTGAGTTAATGAGCCTAATATTAATCCTTTTCTTGATTCATTATCATATACAACCCCTACTTCTGCGCTGGTAACGGGCTGTTCATTTAGATCTTTAGATTCGTACCTGATAAAAGTGTCATTATCAAAGGGCACAAATAATGATTGTAATTTGCTGTTGGTATAAAGATCTGCCTTAGTGGCTATTATTGGCGCCATATAGTTAGAACTTAGATCGTGACCGTCAATCTCCAGTTCGGTAATAACAAATTCTTTGTTGGGATAGCAATAAAAACGCTGGATCATAACAGGTGCGTCAGCTTTGGTTGAGGTAAGTATTAAAACCTTACCCGTACCAATTTTATCATGGACAGTTTCTGTTTTTATAGTGCGTTTTGTAAAATCACTGCTTTGATATTTGGTATCGCCCAAAGCAAATGCAGCAGATGCATTGGAGATAATGAATTTGCCATTATATTTTATACTGATCAAACCGGTATTGGCATCAATAACTAATTGGTTGCCTTTACCGAATAGTACTACCTGTTGCTTGGTTTTTGTTATGCCAAACGAATAGCAAGTGGTGAATAAAAAGGCAAGGAAAATATTTACTCTTAACATAGATTTACGATTTAAGATAAAGGTATATAAAGCGATATTGCATTTGATAAGCTGTATTAGCTTATTGTTAAATGCAATTGCCAATACCTGCTTAGTGAAGTGTGTTTAAATAGTTTAATGAAACCTTGACCTGTTCAACTGCATTCGCTGCTTCATCTTCGATATAATAATATTTAATACCGCTTTGTAAGGCAGTGTGTAGTATCGTATTAAAATTCATTTCGCCTTTATCAAGCGATACACTTGCCGCATCAGCAGTAGTGCCTGTATAAACGTCCGTAGGCTCGCCTGCGCGCATCTGTTTAAGATGTATGGCAATAAACCTACCGGGGTATTTATGCATCAGCAATACCGGATCGGAACCGGCATGGTATGCCCAAAAGACATCCAGTTCAAAGTCGGCTGTACCAGGTGTCATGCCATTTACCATATAGGCAAAAAGTGAACTATCGGCTACAGGCTTAAATTCATAACCATGCGGATGATAGAAAAAGTGCAACCCATTATTTTTAAGCCTTGTTCCTGCATTGTTAAATAATGCAATAGCTTTATCGGCATCAGTTTTAGTAAAATCACCGTTATGCGGAATCCATCCGCAGCCAACTAATTTAGCTCCAAATAGTTTGGCCTGTTTAATTATAATTGTAATACTGTCCCTAAACATCTCGTAAGGGAATATCATGCTGCTTGCAACTAAATGGTTAGTATTTAAAGCCGATTCAAATTTTAATGGCGATAAACCATAATATCCGGACACCTCCACTTCCTTAAATCCCATTTTATTAACTTCGGTAAACGTTGACGGTGCATCTTTATCAAACTCACGCCTGAAACTATAAAGTTCAAGCCCTATTTTTTGCGGGATTATGGTATTTAATTTTTTTAAAGGCTTGCCGGTACCGTTTTGCAGCCACACATCAATACGGGGTGTATTTAAGTTGTAGGGTTTGTATAAAACATCCATATCTCCGTCTCCATCCAAATCTGCGACACCTGTTTCGTGGAAATCATAGCCCGTTTGGAATATGGTTTTATTAAAATTGCCTTTGCCGTCACCATACAAAATAAAAGCTTCGGCATCAGGGTTATTCGGTTTATCAAGGCTCTCCGTCCATTTAGCCATTTCGGCTACAAAAATATCCAGGTTTCCATCGCCGTTAATATCAGCCACTTGCAAGCTATGCCCATGTACCAATTTACGCCCGATCAAATCACGACCTACCCAATTAGCAGGGTTTTCAGGATTGCCTACACATTCATACCATTTAGCCACGCCTTCGCCATCGCCCGGCGATACGACTATTTGCAATGTTTTACCTGGTTTAAATTTCCCTGCAGCTACTCTGCCTGCAGCATCAGCGTAACGAATAGCTTTAAAGTTTCCTGTTTCTGCATCATACTTAAACCAATTGTTTCCGGCAATAATATCTTCGTACCCATCGCCGTCAACATCGCCTTTGGTAACGCCTTCTACATACGATCCATGTTTTTCATCATTAGCATTGGCTACATAAATGGCTTTATATTTCCAGGGTGATTGTTTTGGATCATTAGGTATTTCAGCCAGGAAAAGTGTCTTTGCCTGTTGGTTCCAGAAAACAAGCTGAGCCTTATCTGTATGCTCAAACTTACCGATAGCTTGGTCATGATGTTGCGACATACCGTCATTTTTGATGATATGCCGTTTCCAGGTTTGATTAATATTAGGATAAGGATTTTCCCACCACCAAACTTCGTTGCTTTGCCAGTCACCACCAAAAACCAGGTCAGGGTCACCATCATGGTCTATATCATAAAGAACGCCGCCCGCCTCAACAGTCAACATTGCCGAATCAATTACATGTCGCGCCCATCCTTTAGCTGTTCGCTGGTACCAAATAGCTGCCGGGGCTTTTTTACGGCAGGTTATTATAATATCATTTAGTCCGTCATTGTTCAGATCGCCAATTATTGCGCCGGTTTGCTCAACACTGTTCCATGGTAATGGAATGTCATTGGTAGTGGTTGAAAGGTGTTGCCATTTTACCTGTTGTGCATATATTATACTGCTCATTAAGCAGCAAAATAATAGTGTAATGAGTTTTTTCATCCGTCCTATTTTGTTTGAAGTACCAGTTTTCTTACAGAAAAAGAGTCATTGCCTGAAAATAAATAATAAAGCGTTTTTCCATCTTTGCTCATCCAGTTAGTTGGCAAGCTACCCGATTCACCCGGCCCCACATCCCACTCTCTTGTATAATACACCGTTTTCCACGGTCCCCACGGATTTTTTGATTCAAATATTCCTAAACCACCCCTGAAACGAGGCCCTTGCTCCTCTTTGTCGCCTGATAAAGGTATTACCTGGCACCATAAATATCTTTTTAACCCGGCATCATAGGTCATGCCCGACCGATAGGTTTTTCCGGGGTTTACATATATTGGCTTTCTTCTTCGGATATCGACAGACCATAAAGGTTTTCCTGAGTTATTATAACCGGCAAAAACCTCATATGCTTTCCAATTCATGATGTCGTTTTTCCTCACCCTGGCAAGTACCATCCGATCCGCATACTTGTAAGCGCTGGCATCATCTACAGAATAGGTATAGACATAATTATCTTTTGCGCCGGCATTGTTTTCCCCATAATTGATAAAGTTGGGACAACCAAAGCTGGTATCAAATTTCCAGTCGGCCCAAATCCATGTTTTGCCATGATCTGCCGAATAGGCTAATCGGGCGTTATTGACATTGCGCACCCACATATATAATTTGCCGTCAATCATGATCATGCCGCTCGCTTTTGCACCGGCTGGCCCTTGTCCAACGCGATCTGCTGCTGGGGTTCTGATATTGGTGCCTGTTAAATTTGGTGGCATACCAGATATAACAGCTAAACCCATGCTTAATTTAATATTAGTTTGCGGTTTAAAGCCATTACCATCACCGTAAGCAGTATACATTAAATCATCATCCCCCCAGGTTGACGGCCAGCAATCACCACCATCCGCCATACGAATAACT
>JAQBOP010000242.1 GCA_028287975.1 Mucilaginibacter sp.
ACGTAGTATTGGTTTCGTAGTACCGGTATGTCTTATAACCTTCTATCGTAGCGCCAAAATACTTTTCGATATTGACTTTTAGCTGTGCGGCATCTTTGTTATAACCATCAGCTTCGGCTTTTGGAAGGTGGAGCTATTTGCACAAAAAGCCCGCGGAGACAAGCGCGTCATAGTAAAGCGAATTTGTTGACAGGTTGGCTTTTCCCGAAGGAAAACGTCCTTCTAACTCGTCAGCGTCAGACGTTACCACGCCGCTTTCGTTTAAGTGTTTCTTGTTATAATTAAGGCACCATTTAATTAGCGGCCACAAAACCCTGGCAGAATCGGCATTGCCTTGTGCAAGCGCATACCTGGAAGCACCGTAGGCAATCATTGCCTGGTCGCCACGGTCGCCGGCACCGTTCCAAAACGTATCCCCCTCGGCTACGATCGAGCTTGGTACAGGCTTGTAATCGGGGTTCATGTAGCTTGCAAATAACCTGTAGCAGTTCATGGCTGATAAGTTGCCAATGCTATCGCCCGAAAAGGCAAAATAGGGGCTTACATATTCGGCCTGGTCATTGGCCCAGATCGCCGCATAGTAGGATAGGCCACCCGGGCCATGCATGTAACCGCGTTTGGTTTTAAAGATACTTTCGGTGGCCCTGATCTTAGCAAAAGCAAATTCGGTGTTCAAAATACTGTCAGGCGTTTGAAGTTGTAACGGCGATAAGATCTGATCGATCCGGTTCTCGCGCCCGGTCCTTTCTTTTTCAGGATCGATGGTAGCCAGCGTCGAAACATCATCAGTAGCCAAATAACAAACCGAAAAAACGGTTGATTGACCAGGCTGCAGGGTTTGCCTGCCATCGTTTACAGAGCGCACAATAACCGTATGCGCAGCCGGGATGCTCCTGGCCGCATCGGTAGTTTGCGCGCGGAATAATTTTTCCATGGAAACGGTCAGCGGTTTTTCGCTAACGTTTGTCATTTTAAATTCTTCAACTGCCAATGGTTTGTCGGCCGACGGAAATAATGAACGTTCGATCTTAACCTGTCCACCCGATCCGGAAAATGCCGATATGCGCATGATCCCTTTTTGACTGATGCTTTTAACGTCTACCGAAATATTTCCATGATCATCATGTTCTGACGGGTCGAGCACCAACAGTTTGTCGTTGATATAAAAACGGGGCAATTCGTTATCCCGGAAAGAGTAGATAATATTTCCATAAGTGTCGTTAGGAATTATCCGGAATGTAGGGAATACCACGGTCCGGCTAATATTTAACATCCCTTGATCGTCGATGGCATATTTAACCCATAAGGATACCTTTTCGCCCGACATTTCTATATGATCGGTATGCGGCAGCCTGTCTTTTATATCCCAGGTGATGCTGCCATCTTTTTGTATCGCCCATCTGTCGTTTTGTTTGGGCAACACCATTTGCTGCCCGTACCCGGCACAATACACCAAAACAAAAATCAGTGTGATCAATGCAGGGCTCATATAGCGTTGCACCGGTGTTTTAAAAGACAAGGAGAAAGGAAGGGTATTGGTCATGATTGGTTAATTCAATGCTTTATCAAATTGATCGCGATGGTTTACAAGAGCAAATAAATCTAATATTTTAGTTTGGTTTATACCACATTGCATAACAATGCAGATCACTGCAAATAAATGCTTTTTTTTGACGGCTTTTGACGCAAAAGTGCTAAAAATGCAAAAACCTCAAGCCGGAAAGGCTTGAGGTTTTTGACTTAAAAAGTGATCCCAATAGGATTCGAACCTATGACCTACAGATTAGAAATCTGTTGCTCTATCCAGCTGAGCTATAGGACCATCACTACCTTCTTTATGGTTTTACAATCATTAGGAAGGATTTAGCGGTGCAAAGATGCAAAAAACTGTGTAAAAATAAATCAGAAAATCACTTTTTATTATTGCCAGGGCCATGATTGTAACTAAAATCTTAACTTAATATTAATATAAAGTATATGCCCACACATATTTTTTTTGATATAAAGTACTGAATTACGAGAAGAAGTTATACTTTTAGCGGACTATTTCAAAAACATAAAAGGTATGATCATAATTGCTGACGGCGGTTCAACCAAAACGAACTGGTGTTTACTAAACGAAGAAGGTGTAAAGGTGTATTTTAATACAGAAGGGTACAATCCTTACTTTTCAAGTATCGCATACATTGTTAATTCACTAAATGAAAATTTACCTAGCGATCTTGAAAAAGACAAGATCACCGAAGTGAATTATTATGGTGCAGGCTGTTCAACCGCCGAGAAACGTAAACAGGTTGAAGATGCTATGGCTGCTGTTTTTACCAAAGCAAAAATAAACATCGGTCATGACCTGCTTGCGGCCGCACGTGCATTACTGGGTAGAAATGCCGGCTTCGCGGCTATTTTAGGTACAGGTACAAATACTTGCCTTTATGATGGTAAAGACATTGTTAATAATATTGATTCAGGCGCATATATTTTAGGCGACGAAGGCAGTGGCTGTTATATCGGCAAAAAATTATTAACTGATTACATAAGGGGCTATATGCCTGAAGTTGTCCGCGCACTTTTCTGGGATACTTTCCAGCTTACACCTGATGATGTAAATGAGCAGGTGTATACCAAACCTTTAGCAAACCGTTTCTGCGCGGGTTTTAGCAAGTTTGTATACGATAATAATGTTCATATTGAATACTCAAGAAACCTGGTTAGAACATCATTCGAAGATTTCTTTAAAAACCTGGTGACGCATTATCCTGATTATCAAAAATATACATTTAATTGCATCGGTTCTGTTGGCTATAACTTCCGTAACGTGTTAGAAGAAGTTGTAAAAGAAAACGGGATGGTAGTAGGTAATATCATCCGCTCACCTATAGATAGCCTGGTTAAATTCCACATGGAATTAGCGGCTGAGGCACAGTGATTTTAAGATTAATATTAAATAAAGAGCCAAGAATTTAAAACGTCTTGGCTCTTTTTATTTTGAATTAAACAAAACACAAACCATCAAATCCTAACGGGATCGCCAATGATATAATCAAAAATATTCTATAGTGCGAGTAGTTACAAGTCTGTCCGAACTCGAAATGCCAATTTTTTTTATCCAATTGTGGTGATCGTCATAGATGTAATTAAAAGTTCTTTTATTTGGGGTGTCCATAACTTCTTTTTCTTCGATAACGTTGCCCCATTGATCATTTTTGTAAAAATGATGCATATAGATTTCCCCGTTCTTTTCGTAACTTAATGATTCAATTAAGAAATTTTTATTATCGTATTTAAAAATAGATTTATACCCGTCAATATCTGAACTGATATGATTACCTATGGCGTCGTAAGTGAACTTATCTATTTCAATAGGTTTAGAGGTATATTTTAATCGCCTTTCTGACTCTTTGCCCTGTTTATTATAGGATTTTTCTATAGTTGTAAACGATTGTGGAAGCTGTAAAAAATAAAATTCAGATCTCACAACATTGTGGATGGCGTCTATGGTGCAGTTATACTTCGATTCTTCTTTCGATCCGTTAAAATGTACGCGTTTAACCATTTGACGCTTATCGTCATAATAGAAAACATCACGAATTGCAAGTGTTCCGTCACCGCGATATTCTGCCGTTTCGTTGTAATTACCATCTGGATTAAATGTCCAAGTTAATACATACTCCACGCCGGATTTGTATTTAGCGTACTTCATTTTTCTTAACGAATCGGTTTCGGTAAGCTTTTTAACACGTCCAAAAAGCTTAAGCCCCTTGGTGTGATTCTCATAGCGACTATCAAATACTTCGCCTAATTGAAAAGGCTGAGCTTTAAGTTGACTGCAGAGCGACAGTAATGGGACAAAAGAAAATAAGACTCTTTTCATCTATTTAGTCAGCCGTCAGTTCATTTTGAAAGATCTTAGCATATTTGCGCCTGTCAAACTTATACAGCTTTGCTGCGCGATAGGATACACCTTTTTGTTTTTCAACCAGTTCTTTTAAAAACCCATAGCTCAGCATTTTTTTGCGGAAATTGCGTTTATCCAGCTTTTTATTCAGGATGGCTTCATACAAGCCTTGTAATTGGGTAAGTGTAAATTTTTCAGGTAACAGGTCAAACGCTATGGGCTGATGGTTTAACCGCCTGCGGATCTTGCCAAATCCATTGTTAAATATCTCGGTATGGTCAAACGCTAATTGGGGTAAATTATTAACCGGGTGCCATATTGCTTTACGGGCATATTGGTTTATAGGCCTTAACTCTTTTTGCCCTGCAATACGGATCAATGCATAATAGCCTACCGTAATTACCCTGCCTTGTGGGTGGCGGTTAACATCGCCAAAGGTGTGAAATTGCTTCATTTGCAGATCGCGCAGGCCGGTAAGTTCGTATAGTATCCTGTCTGCCGCGTCGTCAAGGCTTTCGTCTTGTTTTACAATGTAACCAGGTAGGGCAAACCAGCCACTAAAAGGCTCTTCATTACGTTCAATTAATAATATTTTAAGTTCCCCAGCCTCAAACCCAAAAATTAAACAGTCAATAGAGAATACAGACTCAAACGTGGGTAATTTCTCTTCCAAAGTAGCGTTATAATTAAGTTTCTAATTTATTAAGATATATGCGTTCCTGCATCAAAAATAAATAAAAATAAATTTAACGGTGTAATTTTCACACCTTATATTCGTGCAAAATTTTTTTAGTATAAAAGATGCGTAAAATTTCGAAAATTGGGGTACTTACATCAGGCGGAGATGCACCGGGAATGAACCCGTGTATTAGATCTGTTGTACGTACGGCTATATACAACAACTTACCGGTTGTGGGTATAAAGCAGGGGTATAAGGGCATGATCGAGAATGATATGTATGACATGGGTACCCGCTCTGTAAGTAACATATTAAATTTAGGGGGTACCATATTAAAAACAGCACGTTGCCTGCCTTTCCGTACTGATGAAGGTATGGAAACAGCATATCAAAATATTAAAGCACAGGGCATTGATGGTTTAGTGGTGATAGGTGGTGATGGTACATTCACCGGGGCGTTACGTTTTTCACAAAAATATCCTGACGTGTCTGTAATAGGCATACCTGGTACTATTGATAATGATCTTTATGGTTCAACCTATACTTTAGGTTTTGATACCGCTACGAATACAGTTATTGAGGCTATAGATAAAATACGTGATACAGCCGACTCGCACGACCGTTTATTCTTTGTTGAGGTGATGGGCCGCGACTCTGGCGCTATTGCGCTGCGTGCCGGGATCTCATGTGGTGCAGAGGCGATTTTATTGCCCGAAAAATCAACAGCTATTGATGATCTGATCGCACAATTAAAAAATGGTGAATCGGCAAAAAAATCATCAAGTATTGTTATTGTTGCCGAAGGCGATAAAACCGGTGGTATATATGACCTGGCAAAAGCTGTTCAGAAAGAAGTAACCAATTACGATATAAAAGTTACTGTATTAGGCCACTTGCAAAGAGGCGGATCGCCAAGCAGTTTTGACCGTGTATTAGGCAGCCGCTTAGGGTTTGCTGCGGTTAACGCGTTAATTGCAGGGCATAGCCAAAAAATGGTAGGTTTAGAAGCCAATCATATTAAACTTACGCCGCTTGAAGAAGCGCTTAGCCATCATGATTTTAAATTAGAAGCCGATCTTTTACAAATGGTGGAGGTGCTTTCCATATAATGATCGCGGTTGTATATAGCGGATCAAACCATGCAGACTGGCGCTTGTCAGATAAAGGAAGAACTATTGCTTCTTTTAAAACTAATGGCATCAATCCCTATTTTAATGATGAGAAACACATCGTACAACTGCTAAACAAAAACATTAACCTGATACATCATGCCGAAGAAATAAAGCGGATTTATTTTTTTGGTGCAGGCTCTTCTTCTAAAGAATTGCAGGGTATAGTTTGCAACGCATTCGCCTCTTTTTTCAAATTCGCTAAAATCAGTGTATCGCATGATATTGAGGGCGCAGCTATTGCCTGTTGTCGCAATACACCGGGCATTATCAGCATTTGCGGTAGCGGATCGAACGCGGCATGGTATGACGGACGTAAAATTAAACCTAACAATTACGGTTTAGGCTATATTTTAGCCGACGAAGGCTCAGGCAATTGGCTGGGAAGACAGTTGATTAAAGGTTTTATGAACGAAACGCTGCCTGAAAACCTGCGCAAAAAGTTTGCACATAAATACGAGGCCGATCGTAAAACTTTGCTTGAAAAAGTTTATCGCCAAAAACAAACTGCACTGTATTTGAGTTCATTCAGTGAGTTTTTTATAGAAAACGACGGTGACGAATATCTAAAAAGCGTCATAAAAACCGGATTTAATAAACTAATAAACACATACTTGTTACCTTTACATAAGCAATACCCGCAAGCTCCTTTACATTTTGAAGGCTCGGTAGCTTTCGCGTTTCAGGATCACCTGCGCGAAATAACTGCCGAAGCCGGGCTTGAAATTGCGGGCATTATAAAAGAACCTATAAACAATCTATTAACGTATTATTCAAATAAAAATTAAAAAATCATGAAAATAGGAATTAACGGTTTCGGCCGTATTGGACGCCT
>JAQBOP010000273.1 GCA_028287975.1 Mucilaginibacter sp.
ACAGGGCGCTAACCAACTGGCGCATCCCGGGCGTGGCTGTTTGTATTATAAAAGACAACAAGATAGTATTGATGCGGGGATATGGTATTAAGGAGCTTGGCTTGCCCGATAAGGTTGACGAGAATACCCTGTTTATGATAGGCAGCAATACCAAAGCATTTACGGCTACCGCCATTGCCATGCTGCAGGAGCAAAAAAAGCTATCGTTAGATGATGATGTAACCAAATATCTGCCGTGGTTTAAACTGGAAAGCAAGCCTGCAACGGAACTGGCAACCGTGCGCGACCTGTTATGCCACAGGCTGGGTTTTAAAACCTTCCAGGGCGATTTTACTTTTTACAACAGTAATTTATCCCGGCTGCAGGTAATTGAAAGATTGGGCCAGATGAAGGCTTCTTATCCATTCCGGACTAAATGGGGATACACCAATTCGGCTTTTTTAACCGCAGGCGAGATCATCGCTAAAGTATCAGGGAAACCCTGGGAAGTTTATTTAAGAGACAATATTTTCTCTCCGCTGGGTATGTTCAATACTTTGGCGCTCACTACAGAAATGCCAAAGTCATTAAATCGTACCGTTCCTCATACGCTGATTGACGAGCGGTTAAGCGCTATCCCATACGGGCAACTGGATAACATGGCCCCGGCCATGAGCATATCATCATCAGTAAATGATATGAGCAAATGGGTGCTTGCCCTGTTAAATAACGGCAAGGTTGGGGCCAGGCAGTTGATACCCGAAGCCGCTATCATGGCAACCCGGCAGCCGCAGGATATTGTTGGCCCGGTACATCATTTAAATGGCGAAAACAATTTTGAGCTTTACGGATTGGGTTGGTTCCTGCAGGATTATGGCAGCCATCGCATAGTGATGCATGATGGCGGTGTAAGCGGTTATGTATCGTCAGTTACCCTGGTGCCGCAGGATAATTTGGGGATCATTATATTAACCAATACCGACGAAAATTCGTTTTTTGAAGCATTGCGTTGGGAGATCATGGATGCCTATTTTAAACTGCCTTTCCACAATTATAGCCAGGCGTATTTAACTGCTTATAAGAATAATGCCAACACACAGCAAAAGGTACTGAGAAAATTGCGCGATTCGGTAGCGTTAAATTTATTGCCCGCCCAGCCGGTAGCGAACTATACAGGCAAATATCATAACGATTTGTACGGCGATATGACTATTACAAACGGCACAAACAATGATCTTGAGGCACGCTTTGAACATCATCCAAAAATGTTTGCTAAACTACAACCATTGGGTGGTAACCGCTTCTTTGCCACTTTTTCTGACCCGATATATGGCAGGACGGTGTTCCCGTTTACATTCCAAAATGGCAGGATTACCGGCGTAAGGGTAAAAGTGGCCGACTTTGTTGAAGCCGACCCTTATGACTTTAAGAAAATAAATTAACGTTTTAATTATTAAAGCCCTGTAAGGTGATATTGAATATTAATGGGGTGTTTGGCGATATATTAGTGGTTCCGGTAGTGCCAAAAGCCAGTCCGGATGGTACATATAAGGTAATTGATCCACCTGTGCCTATAAGCGGCAAACCCACCTGCCAGCCCTTTATATAACTGCTTAATGGCGCAAAATACCGGCTGGTTTGCGACTCAACAAAAGAGGTATCAAAAAGGTAGATCGAATATGCAACTGTTACGTTTGAATTAACCGTCGGGTGGGGGCCTGTACCAGCTTTAGTGATTATATAATAAACTCCTGACGGATCTTTTACCGCATTTGTTATACCGTTTGAAAGGAAATAATCGTGAATAGCATTATCATCGGCAACTGCCTGCGCAGTATCACTAAATTGGCTTTGAACAACTTTTCTGCATGAAGAGAAAGCTACAGTAACAAGGCAGATAAGTAAAAAATATTTTTTCATTTGTATAACTTTCATTTAATATTAAATATCGCTTATTGGGCGGCAATGCCATTCAAATCAACCGTATAAACCAATACCGAGTTGCCGGGTATGCCATTTTGTGTAGCTGTACCATAGGCATAGGCTGACGGCACAATTAGTAATATACGGCCATTGTTGCCAATTTTTGGTACGCCTTTTTGCAGTCCCGGTACAAAAGTATTTAATCTGCCCAAAGCGCCATCAACAGTGCCGATAACTACACCGTTAAGGTATTTATAAGTATAAGTAAGTTTTACTGTTGATTCTAATGTTACCCTGGCAGTATCACCGGGCAGTATAATTTGATAATAAATACCCGATGGGTCACGTTGCGCGGATATATTATTAGCTTTAATGTAATCCTGTATTTTTTGCTCATCAACAGCCGCTTGTTTTGGAATGATGCTGTCTGACTGAATTTTTTTGCAGGCCGCTAAGCCAATAAGCAACAGGCTAAATAGTATAAGGTGTTTTTTCATGCGGATTTTCTATGCAACTATACTTAAAAAAATAACAGGGCTTTAAAATTTAACATTTTTTAGCATTTGCCCAAAACTACAAAATATTATTCGCCGTTAATGTAGCCATAACGGCAAACGGTAAAAACTATTATGTATACTAAACTAAAGTGCCGTTTTAATTTTCAATTCATTTAGCTGAGCATCGGCGATAGTTGATGGCGAATCGATCATCACATCGCGGCCTGAATTATTTTTCGGGAACGCTATCACATCACGGATAGAATCTAATCCGGCAAAAATAGAACATAACCTGTCAAACCCGAACGCTATACCACCATGCGGCGGCGCGCCATATTCGAACGCGTCCATCAGGAAGCCAAATTGTTTTTGCGCTTCTTCCGTACTAAAGCCCAGGTGCTTAAACATCAGAGCTTGTAAAGTGCGGTCGTGGATCCGGATAGAACCGCCGCCAATTTCTGTACCGTTAATAACCAGATCATAAGCATTGGCCCGAACATCGCCAGGATTGGTATCCAGCAAAGCAATGTCTTCAGGTTTTGGCGACGTGAATGGGTGGTGCATGGCGTGGTAGCGCTCAGTATCTTCATCCCACTCTAACAATGGGAAATCAAGAACCCATAACGGGGCATAAGTGTTTTTATCGCGCAAGCCTAAACGTGAGCCCATTTCAAGGCGCAGTTCATTTAATTGCTTGCGTGCTTTATCGGCGTTGCCGGCTAATACCAGGATCAAATCACCGGGTTCAGCTTCAAATGCTGCCGCCCAGTTGGTCAAATCGTCCTCGCTATAAAATTTATCTACTGATGATTTTAATGTGCCATCAGTATTATAACGGCAATAGATCATACCGGTAGCGCCAATTTGCGGGCGCTTCAACCATTCGGTCAGCTCGTCAATTTGCTTGCGGGTATATTCGGCGCAGCCTTTGGCGTTGATGCCAACTACCAGCTCGGCATTGTCAAATATGCCCAGGCCTTTACCTTTTACAATGTCATTCAGCTCGACAAACTGCATCCCGAAACGGATGTCCGGTTTGTCTGAACCGTATAAACGCATCGCGTCAGCATACTGCATCCGCGGGAAATCATTAAACCCGATACCTTTAATCGCTTTAAACAGGTGGCGGGTCAACCCTTCAAAAATATTCAGGATATCTTCTTGCGTGATAAAGGCCATCTCGCAATCTATCTGCGTAAACTCCGGCTGACGGTCGGCACGCAGGTCTTCGTCCCTGAAACATTTAACGATCTGGAAATAACGGTCGAAACCGCTTACCATCAGCAACTGCTTAAACGTTTGCGGCGACTGTGGCAGGGCGTAAAACTCGCCCGGGTTCATGCGGCTTGGCACCACAAAATCGCGTGCGCCTTCCGGGGTAGATTTGATCAGCACCGGGGTTTCTACCTCGATAAAGTTTAGCATGTCCAGGTACTTGCGGATCTCTTGCGCCATTTTATGGCGAAGCACCAGGTTATTACGGATAGGGTTACGGCGCAGGTCGAGGTAACGGTATTTTGCCCTTAATTCCTCGCCGCCATCGGTTTCGTCCTCAATCATAAACGGCGGAACCTTTGATGAATTCAATACTTCTATTGCTTCAACAGCTATCTCAATCTCGCCCGTTGGTATTTTGGTGTTTTTGTTGGTACGCTCAATTACTTTTCCGTCTACTTTAATAACAAATTCGCGGCCTAACTCCCTGCTGGTTTCGCGTAACGTTGCATCGCTATCTGTATTTAATACCAATTGAGTTAAACCGTAACGGTCGCGCACATCAATAAAAGTTGTGCCGCCCAGATCGCGCGATTTTTGTACCCATCCGCATAAAGTTACTGTTTGGCCTAAATTATTGATATTTAGTTCGCCGCAAGTATGTGTTCTTAACATGGTAACGTATTTTATAAAGTTTGCAAAAGTAGTGTTTTGATTTCGAAAGGTGAAAGGCAAAAGGTGAAAGGTTTGTTGTTGGGTTAAGACAAATCAAAATCCCACATAGCGACGGGTTTTAAACCCGTCACTTTTGGTGTTGAAGTAAAAACGGTTTTGAGGGGAATGTTGTAGAGGTAAATTACAGTTTAAATTTTTTAGGATCACGCCTGGTATCCCATATGGCAAGTATTTCTATGTGATCAGATTGTATGCGGTAATAAACCTGGTAATCCTGTATAAACTTTATTCGAACTACGGGGAAGTCCGTAGCTTTGCCTATTTCGGGTGATTTTGAAATTAGATCAAACTTTTCTTTAACTAACCGATCAAGTTTGATACTATAAGCGTATGATTTATTTCTTTTTGTCCAATAGTTTAAAATATCGACCCATTCTTTAAGCGCTCGTGTTGACCATGTTATTTCCCGAGACATTTATCAATTATCTTGTTCGCTTCTTCATTAGTAAAAAACTGCCCGTTTTCAATTTGTGTAATTCCCTCTTCTATGGCTTTTATTTCCCCCAGGCTTAATTTATAAACACTATCGGGCGATTCAAGTTCAATTATATCTGCTATATGATCCAACAACTCCTCGTCATCAATACTATTTATCTGTGCGATTAATTTTTCCTTTAATTCAACTACTGTCATAACCGTGTGCTTTATCCAAATTTACAAACTAATCGATCAAATGTGAAATCGAACATCCGATATCCGAAATAATAAATACCTTTGCCTCATAATTCTCAAGGGGTGCCTTGCTTTGGAAAGATAGAACAAGTTGCAAATTGTTTTTACCAAACTGAAAGACAGGCTGAGATCAAACCCATGCCCCCCCGCCCCCTAAAGGGGGAGTAAATAGTTAAGCGCTATTTATTCCACCCCCTTCAGGGGGCCGGGGGGCTGCACCTGATCCGGGTAATGCCGGCGTAGGGAGAGGTAAATAAAGTTAAGTGTACTGCCGTTTACCCTGACGGACAGATGGTTTAACTCAAGTTTAATTAAACACATTGAAAAAATT
>JAQBOP010000311.1 GCA_028287975.1 Mucilaginibacter sp.
AGAACCAGTTCAGGTCGCGACCGCTTGCTTCTTCTAAAGCTAAACGTAATTGCTGCGCCTCGCCTGCTTTAAAGGCATTTGTTTTTAGGTAGATGCCTAAGCCTTTGTAAAAGGCATCATAGCCCAAATAGTTGCGCAGCATATTTAAGATCCGGCCGCCTTTTTGGTAGGTTACCACATCAAAAACATCTTCCTTGTCGTCATAGTGGAAACGCACCAGGTTCTTCTCCCTATTGGCAGGATTGGCCAGGTAGTTAAGCATTGCGGTTTGGCTATGCGCATCAGCCTCGTCTTTGCCGTATTTATGCTCGGCCCACATCATTTCGCTAAAATCAGCAAACGATTCGTTTACGGTCAGGTTGCTCCAGCTTTCGGCAGTAACCAAATCGCCAAACCACTGGTGAAACAGTTCGTGCGCGATAGTACTGCGACCCTGGTCATAGTAAGTGTCCAGTAATTCGCGGTGGGTTTCCTGTACATATTCGCCGTGCAGCGTTGCTGATGTATTTTCCATCGCGCCGCTCACGTAATCACGCACTACAATTTGAGAATATTTATACCAGGGGAAATCAACACCCAAAGTTTTCGAGTAAAATTCGATCAGCTCTGGCGTATGCCCAAAAATTTCCTTAGCGTAAGGCGCATATTTTGGCTCCAGGTAATAGTTCACCTCTTTATCGCGCCATTTGTCTTTATAGATCTTAAAGTCGCCAACAGCCATCATAAACAGGTATGGCGAGTGTGGCAGCTCCTGCTTCCAGGTATCCGTCCGTGTTCCATCGCCGTTAACTTTTTGCGATGCCAGTCTTCCGTTTGACAAAGTAACATACTTAGCCGGTACGGTCATGCTGATCTCGTCGGTAGTTTTTTGTTGCGACTGATCGATAGTCGGGAACCATGCCGAAGAACTTTCGGTTTCACCCTGCGTCCAGATCTGCGTTGGCTTATCTTTCTCGGTACCGTCCGGATTAATAAAATATAAACCTTTGGCATCGTTTATCGCGGCGCTGCCTTTAACATGCAGTTCGTTAGGTTTTGAGGTATAATCAATATAAACGGTGTAGTTTTCATTGTTATGATAAACCTTATCCAGGTTAATGGCTAAGCTCAAACTATCCTGGTACTTGTATTTAAGCGGAACGTTTTTACCGTTTTTTACGATAGCGATGCTTTTGATATCCATGCCTTTGGCATCAAGCCTTAAGGTATCGGTTGGGTAAAAGTGGGGCTTTAAAGTAACCCATTCCTTGCCATATAGGTAGCGCTTTTTGTAGTCGAAACGTACATCCAGCTTGGTATGTACCAGGTCATTAATACGGGGTTTGGTAGCCCTGTAAATTTTCATGGCCGGGTCTTCGGCTTTTGGCGTTGTTTGTGCTGTTACTGTGCTTAGCGAGCCGGCAGTAATGGCAATGCCGGCAGCTATACCGGCGAGTGTGTTTCTTTTCATTGAAATGATGAGTCAGTTGATAAGCGAAATTAATATTTTTAATCAGTATTTAAGACGCGGCTAATGGCAAAATGTTACAGCGGGTCATCGTCCGGCTGAGTACGGTAAACACCTATAAACCAGCATCGCGAAACATGGTAAAACCGAACGCAAATTGTATCGAAACCGTACGCGCACAAGAGTAAAAATAGTTGTAACTATTTAATAATCAAAATATTAAAAATTTGGCATTTGATTAGTTGAATTGCTGTATTAATTGCATTGATTTTTAATCCAATTTGTCATGATCAAAAATTATATAAAAACAGCTTACCGCAGTTTAAAGAAAAGTAAAGGCTTTACCGCTATTAATGTCCTGGGCCTTTCGGTAGGATTAGCTACCTGTTTATTGATAGTGCTATATGTTGCAGATGAGTTAAGCTACGATAAATACAATAAAAAAGCCGACAGGATTTACCGTATTACCGAAAATGCAAGGTTGAATGGTAATGAAGCTTCTTATGCCGGGTCTGAAAAACCTTTATTGAATGCTATAAAGGATTTTCCCGAAGTAGAAAAAACGACAAGGATCATCCCTAAAAACAACCTGTTTAAAACTTCTCAAAAGTTTAACATCAAAAAAGGCAGCACCAACATCCAGGAGAAAAATGTCGCTTTCGCCGAGTCGGACTTATTCGATGTATTTACACTGCCAATGATTGATGGTTCTCCGGCGACCTCTTTATCTGCACCACACAGCGCGGTGATTACAGAAAGCATGGCCAAAAAATACTTTAATAATATAAAAGCTGTAGGTAAAACCCTGACTATTAATGATACCAGTTTTTATAAAGTCACCGGCGTTATCAAAGACATCCCTTCACAATCACATTTTAATTATGATTTTATCTTGTCTTACAATTCCATACCGGAGTACCAGGCCGGTGGCTGGGGATATGGCGGACTACATAATTATGTATTACTTAAACCGGGCGCTAATATCCACAAGTTGGAGGCGAGTATGCGCTCCATCGCAATAAAAAACTATCCACCTTCTATGACACAGGGCGGTAATTATTTGAATTATGAATTGACACCGTTGCTGGACATTCACCTGCATTCGCACAGTTTATATGAGCTTTCAGACAGCGGCAATATTAAATATGTCTATATTTTTTCTATGATCGCAGTATTTATCCTGTTGATTGCCTGCGTTAATTTCATGAACTTGTCCACCGCCAGGTCTTCCGGCCGCGCTAAAGAAGTTGGTGTACGTAAAGTACTGGGTTCGGCACGTAAATACCTGATAGCACAATTTTTAACCGAATCAATGCTGGTTACTTTTGTAGCGTTTATTATAGCTATCATACTGGCATTACTGGCTATTCCATTGTTTAACGAAGTGGCGGCAAAGCACCTTTCGCTTGGTTTGAATACATTTGCCTGGTTATTACCCGCATTGATTTTTGCATTACTCATAGGATTGCTGGCAGGCTTTTATCCCGCATTTTTTCTATCTTCCTTTAAACCGATAGAAGTATTGAAAGGCAAGTTAGTTACAGGATTTAAAGGCGGGTATCTGCGCAGTTTTTTGGTGGTTTTCCAGTTTTCTATCTCTATCTTCCTCATCATAGGCACCATTGTTATTTATAACCAGCTAAATTATATCCACAACAAAAGCCTGGGGTTTGACCGCAGCCAGGTGCTGGTTATTAAAAATGTAAACGTATTGGGTAATCAGGCCACGACCTTCAAGCAGGAAGTAAAACAAATGCCGGGTGTGCTTAATGCTACCATGTCGTCGTACCTGCCTACCGGCGAGGAACGGAATGTGACCGGCATGTTTCCGCAGTTACCGCTGGATATTAAGCAGGATGTTTTGTCAGAATTTTGGCCTGTTGATGAAGATTACTTAAATACAATGGGTATCAAACTGATAGCCGGCAGAAACTTTTCAAAACAAATGGCTACAGACAGTTCCGGGATTATTGTGAACGAAGCGTTTGTAAAACGGTTTGGTTTTAAAGACCCGCTGAATAAACCCATCTATCGAAATAGCGTCGGTTTACAAACTTTCCATATTATTGGCGTAATGAAAGATTTCAATTTTAGCTCGTTAAGGGATGAGATCAAGCCCGTGGCGCTTGTTTATAATGAAAGCCGGGGTTCGGTAAGTGCCCGTGTGAAGGTTGCAGATATAGGTTCATTTATGACTGCAGTGAAAGGTAAATGGAAAGATTTTTCACCAAATCAGGAACTTTCCTATTCATTTATGGATCAGGATTTCGACGCCACCTATCGTTCTGAAGAACGCATTGGCGAGTTGTTTATCACTTTCAGTACACTTGCGATATTTATTGCTTGCCTGGGCTTATTTGGCCTGGCTGCTTACGCTGCCGAGCAACGCAATAAAGAGATAGGTATCCGCAAGGTATTAGGCGCAAGCATATCGGGTATTGTAAGATTGTTATCAATGGAATTTATAAAACTTGTATTCATTTCTATCCTGATCGCGTCACCCCTGGCGTGGTATGCCATGAATAAATGGCTGCAGGATTTTGCTTATCGCATCAATATCCAGTGGTGGGTTATTGCGCTTGCCGGTATAGTGGCTGTTTTGATCGCATTTGTTACCATCAGCTTTCAATCCATTAAAGCAGCATTAGCAAACCCGGTTGAGACATTAAAGGCAGAGTGATGGCTTTTGCTTATGAAAATCAGTCCCACAAAAAAATCCGTTGTATAAAAACAACGGATTTTTTTATATTAATGTCAGGCCACTAATCTCTAATTAACAATATTGCTCAAACGCGCCTACTAAATTATCAGCTATCATTTGTGCAGGGCGGCCCTCAATTTGATGGCGCTCTATCATGTGTACCAGTTTGCCATCTTTAAATAAAGCCATGGCCGGTGACGACGGAGGATAAGGCAGCATGTAGTTACGGGCAGTATCAACAGCTTCTTTCTCCATACCCGCAAAAACGGTTACAAATTTATCTGGATGCTTATCACTTTGTGCAGCCATTCTTGCGGCAGGGCGCGCGTTAGCAGCAGCGCAACCACAAACAGAATTAACCATTACAAATACGGTACCTTCGCTTTCAATAGCGTTTTTTACCGCAGCCGCGTCTTTTAACTCTTCAAAACCAACTCTGGTAAGTTCTTCCCGCATTGGGGTCACTAAATATTCCGGATACATCATAATGTGTCTTTTTCAAAATTTATGTACAAAAATAACAAATAGGCAACAGTTACAACTCAAAATTCGTAATAATAACACCTTGCTGACAAAGCACTATACAAATCAAATGTTAAAATGTTTAAATAATGTTGTTTTGTATTTGGCTTTTTATAAATTGCGAGCCCTAATTGTAATAAGGATAAATGAAACTTAAGCCAAAGGATGTCAGCACCATTGTTATTTTAAACAAAAATAAACAAGGTGCTAAAACAATACAAGTGCGTACCCGGCACATAGCTCACTTAAAATATTACGGAATTGGATTGTTAGGTGTATTGGCACTGTTGGTTGGATCGATCATATTCCTGCAAAAAAAGAGCCAGCAACAAGAGGTTGAAAAACAATTGCTGCTTAGCCAGATAGTAAGCCTTAAAGGCAAGATCCCTGCCGAACTGCAAAAAGACGGAGCCAAAAATAACGCCCAAAGCTATATCCAGTCTATCGAGGGCAAATTAAAAAGTATTAACGATTATTTAAGAAAACGCGGCTTAAAAGGCTTTCAAACTAAGTCTGTCGGCGGCGATAATAACGCCGAAGGCGCTAAACTTTCTGATAAAGAAGTTTACATGGCCTATAACGATTACCTGTCGCATTTGGTTAATGCCGTGGGCTTTACACCAATGGGCTATCCGCGCATCAGTTCTATGACATCAAGCTTTGGCTACCGCAGCGACCCGTTCGACTCGGGCCACGCCGAGTTTCACCCCGGGATTGACTTTAAAGGACGCCGTGGCGATGCAGCCAAATGCACCGCCAACGGCAAAGTAGTGTCTGCCGGATGGTACGGGGGTTATGGCAAATGCGTACGCATTGCACATGCCAACGGATATGAAACTTTATACGGCCACTTATCACGCATTACGGTTGAGGTTGGCCAGATAGTTTCTGTAGGAGATAAAGTTGGCGAGGTGGGCTCAACAGGTCACTCGACCGGAACGCACCTGCATTATGAAGTGAGGAAAGATGGGCGGCCGGTTAACCCTGTAAAGTTTTTAACCCTTAACAACTAATTAACAGAACATACCATGGGTGTTTTTTCTAAGAAAGATAAAGTAGCGCTTGACCTGCAAACGATATCGACCTTAATTAGCGAAGGATGTACCATAGCCGGTAATATCAATGCCCCTGCTGTTGTACGTATTGACGGAGAAGTTACCGGCGACGTGGTAGTAAGCGAAGGTCTGATACTGGGCGAAAAAGGTTTAATAACCGGGAATGTCATTACCAAAGAGCTGATTATTTACGGCATGGTTGCAGGCAATATAAAGGCCCAATCGCTTGAAATAAAACACACCGGTAAGATAACCGGCGATATTGAAACCGCTACCCTACTGGTTGAAACCGGCGGCATCTACAACGGTCGCCTGACCATGGCAACCGGCGAAACCAAGCAAATCAAAAAGATAGCATAACGCTACTCCCGCTCACCCACCCGAAATACCTGCGCCAGTTTGCGTGACGGAAAAACAATGCAATTTGCGTCACTTTCCGTCAATAAAAAGCAGTAAAAAGCAATTTTTTGCAACAATAATCAATTAACGCCGAATTACTGAAAAATGGCGCGGTGGTAACATCGGCCAGAGATTAATTTTTTTGTCATCTCGAACATAGTGAGAGATCTATACATAGACAGTTATCCGCCTGGATGTGTATAGATTTCTCCTCGTTCCTCGTCGAAATGACACCGTTTTTGAGACTACTCAATATCTCTCGGGAATAAATCCGCATTAAAATTAATCTCAATCGCCCCAAGCGGTGATCATCAGGCTGCGGCCTTCGCCATAGTTACGGTGTTCACATAAATAAATACCCTGCCAGATACCCAACGCCAAACGTCCATTGCTGATGGGGATGGTTACCGAGCAGCCCAGGATGGCAGCTTTAAGGTGCGCCGGCATATCGTCGGGGCCTTCGTCGTTGTGAATGTAATCAGGATCATTTTCGGGCACAGCCTTGTTAAAGTAGGTTTCGAAGTCGCGGCGCACGGTAGGGTCGGCATTTTCATTGATGGTAAG
>JAQBOP010000335.1 GCA_028287975.1 Mucilaginibacter sp.
TGTTAGTTGATGCCGAAACGGGTATGCGTGGTTATGGTGCTACAGCAAAAAAGGCTTTCCTTGATCCTTACAATGCAGCATTACCAAGCATCCACTCAGATCTGGAAGATCTCAGGTCTTTAATACCTGATAATCCGATCCAGGTTAGAAGGGTCGACTCTTTAACTCATTTAGTAAGTGATCAGCTAACTATTCTTAAAACAAATGTTGATACACGTGAGACCAAGGGGCTGGACTTTATGGTACAAAACAATATGTTTTTGAATGGAAAGCAAAATATGGACGGTATCCGTAAGGTAATTGGCCATATAATAGATACCGAAACCCAATTACTTAATGCACGCAAAGCCAGTTCAAAAACAGCATCAACCAATGCTATTATATTTATAATTGTTGGCTGTATAATTTTCCTTTTCATAATTCTTTTCCTGTTCCGTTTTATACAAGCATCGTTTGCTGCACAAAAGAAAGTAGAAGATGAGATAAAGATCACCAATATTGAGCTTGAAAAAGTATTAAACGAAAACGAGGCTAAAAATTGGCTGCTTACCGGTACAGGGGCCCTTAACGAGAAAATGCAGGGCCAGCAGAGCGAGCTTGAACTATCAGAAAACATCTTAGCAGAAGTATGTGATTATACAAAAGCATTAATTGGTACCATTTATTTGTATAATGATAAAGAAAGCCATTTGGATCTGTATTCTACTTATGCGTTTTCAAACTTTAATGCAATTAAAAATACAGTCGCATTAGGCGAGGGCTGGATAGGCCAGGTTGCAAAAAGTGGTAAGGCTGCCGTGGTAAAAGGCAAGCTTAATGATAAGCTGGAGCTGCAATCGTCTGTTGTGCTTGATGGTGCTATTGAAACCTACGTATTGCCATTCTTCTTTGATAAAAAATTGAAAGGTGTTTTAGAGGTAGCCTTTACCCGCGAACTAAAAAATGATAGCCGTGATTATCTTGAAGCTATTAGTAATGATATCGGCATCGCTGTTAATACTGCGCAGGCCCGAACCATTATGCATGATCTGTTTGAAGAAACCCAGCAACAGGCAGAAGAATTAGCAGCACAGCAGGAAGAAATGCGTGTTACCAACGAGGAGCTGATAAACAAAACAGAAATGTTGGAAGCATCAGAAGAAGAGCTGAGGGTACAACAGGAAGAATTGCGCACCATTAACGCTGAACTTGAAGAAAAGGCCAGTTTATTGGAAGAGAAGAACCAGGCCATTGAAGAGGCGCGGGCAGCCATCAATATTAAGGTTGAAGAACTGGAAACCACCGGTAAGTATAAATCAGAATTTTTGGCTAACATGAGCCATGAGCTGCGTACCCCGCTTAATAGTATATTAGTGTTGGCGCGCATCCTGAAAGATAATAAACCGGCTAACCTGTCAGAAGACCAGATCAAATACGCCAGCGTGATCTTTAACGCCGGTAATGACCTGCTTACGCTGATCAATGATATTTTGGATCTGTCAAAGATCGAATCGGGCAAGCTGGATATGCAAAATGAGGATGTTAAAATAACTGAGATCCTGGCTGATATGGAAAGTCTGTTTGCCCAGGTTGCCACTAACAAAAAAATAAACTTCACATCGAGCGTAAAAAATTTAGCACCTACTGTATTTACTGATAAAATAAGGGTAGAGCAGGTAATCAAAAACCTGCTGTCAAACGCGTTTAAATTCACGCCTGACGGTGGTGCCATCGCTATTAACGTTGAGCCGGGTAAATCGCCGGAAACCGTTAGCTTCTGCGTGCGTGATTCGGGTATAGGTATCGCTCCCCAAAAACAAAAACTGATCTTTGAAGCATTTCAGCAAGCAGACGGCTCTACAAGCCGTAAATACGGCGGTACTGGCCTGGGCTTATCAATAAGCCGCGAGTTGGCAGCGCTATTGGGCGGTGTAATTACACTGCACAGCAAACAGGGCGAGGGCAGTGAATTTATCCTGACCATACCTTTACGGGCAAAGGAGGTTGCTGTTACCCATGATCAGGATCTGCCAACCGTAGAAACCTTTGCGCCTGAAAAAGAATTTTTAAAGCCAATTGTGAAACTTGCAGGCCACCCGGGCCGTGATCCCTTAGTAGTAATTGTTGAAGACGATAAAAACTTTGCAAGTATACTGCAGGATTACTCGCGCGATCATGGGTATAAATCGGTCATTGTTAATGAAGGTACTACGGCGGTACAAACCGTTAAAGACAATATGCCCGACGCGGTGATACTGGATATCATGCTACCAGGTAAAGATGGCTGGCAGATCTTGAAAGAATTAAAAGAAGATCCTGAAACCGCAGGGATACCGGTACACTTAATGTCGGCCGGCGATGCCGCGGCGACAAGGGTGCGCAAAGAGGGAGCAATAAGCTTCCTTAAAAAACCGATAGATGCCGGCGCGCTTGATAAGTTGTTTGGCGATATTATGACCAATACAGGCACCAAGTTTAAACAAATATTACTGGTTGAAGACCATAAGGCGCAAAGCCAGGCATTAAAAGAAATGATGCAGGCAAACGGCATCACAGTCGACCAGGCATTTGATGGCGCATCTGCCTTCAGGATGCTGCATGATAACGAATATCAGTGCGTAATACTTGACCTTAACCTACCGGATATTTCAGGACTGGATCTGCTGGATAAGATCAAGGAAGTTGACCGCTTTTCGGCATTGCCGGTTATTGTAAACACAGCCATGGAGCTGGATAAGACATCGGTAAGTCGCCTCATGAAATATGCCAATGCGATGGTGGTGAAAACAAATAAATCGTCGGACAGGTTAATAGACGAGGTGAACCTGTTTTTAAACAAAATAAGTAACGCACCACAAGCGGGTACCATTGCCGCTAAAGTAGCTGCAGCATCGGGTAAAGATGGTGTTAAAGGTAAAAAGGTGCTGATAGTAGATGATGATATGCGGAATATTTTTGCGTTGAGCAGTGCTTTGCAGGGATATGATATGAAGGTTGAGATTGCCGGCGATGGTGAAGAAGCCATCGCCAAGCTGGAAGAGATGAACGACATTGATATTGTGCTCATGGATATCATGATGCCTAAAATGGATGGTTATGAAGCAACCCGTTATATCAGGAAGCAAAGCAAATGGGCCAGGTTACCTGTTATTGCGCTTACAGCAAAGGCTATGAAGGATGATCGCGAAAAATGTATTGAGGCAGGTGCAAACGATTATATCACAAAACCTGTTGATATGGATAGGCTGATTGCATTAATGCAATTATGGCTTGAAAAATAACATGCATGATTCCGTCGAAACAATAACAGCCCCGCAAGTAATCGAGATCATTGATCTGGTAAAGCAGATATATGGGTTTGATTTTGGCAGCTATACAAAAGCATCGTTAAAAAGACGGGTAACCCGTATAATGCAGTTAAAAAAGCTGCAGTTTTATGATCTGAAACATATCCTGGTAAATGACAGTGGTTTTTTTCAGCAATTTTTAGAGGAGATCACGGTAAACGTTACCGAGATGTTTCGGGATCCTAGCTTTTATTCATCGTTTAACAAGCAGGTTATACCGTATCTGGCATCGTATCCGCATGCTAAAATATGGTGTGCGGGGTGTTCGTCAGGCGAAGAAGTGTATTCGCTTGCTATACTATTGCAACAAGCCGGTTTGCGGAAGAAATCATTTATATACGGTACCGATATCAATACCGAATGCCTTAAAGAAGCCCGAAAAGGTATTTATAGCCTGCGCAAAATAAAAAGTTATGCAGAAAACTATCAGCTTGCCGGGCTTGAGGGCTCTATAACCGATCATTTTACAATACTATATGACGCGGCCAGCATCCATAGCGAATTAAAACAAAACACCCTGTTTTCGGTTCATAATTTAGTGTCAGACAATGTGTTTAATGAATTTCAGCTGATAACTTGCCGTAATGTGTTTATCTATTTTGAGATTGCATTACAAGAGTGGATACTTGATCTTTTTTATCAAAGCCTGGCACCGCTTGGGTTTTTATGCCTGGGTGCGAAAGAGACTATCCGTTCAGATAATTTCAGGAAAAAATTCAAAGTAATTAATCAAAAAGAAAACATATATCAAAAAATTGGCTCTTGACGATAACATAGTACAACGCTGGCGCAATAGTGATCTTCTTTTATTAGGTGGGTCCGCCGGCTCGTTTAAGCCAATTTACCATTGCGTAAAATTATTTCCTAAAAATTTAAACAAGACCGTTATAATTATAATTCACAGAAAAAAAAATTTTTTTAGTGAAATAGAAAAACTGTTTGCCGATAATAGCCGTATGATGATGAGGGAAGTTACGGATAAGGACGTTTTGAATGCAAATACAATATATATTGCGCCTGCCAATTATCATACCCTTATTGAAAAAGACAAATCTTTTAGTTTGGATGTATCTGAAGCCATATGGTATTCAAGGCCATCAATTGATGTGACTTTTGAGAGCGCATCAGAGATTTATAAAAACCGGTGTACAGCAGTTTTATTTTCGGGCGCAAACCCCGATGGGGCAGAAGGACTGCTGAAATTACGCCATAAAGGGGCGTTAACTATAGTACAGGATCCTGATGATGCTGAGATGAGAGAAATGCCGCAAGCAGCTATCGCCTTAAATGCAGCAGAATACACCTTAAACACAAAAGACATATTTGAGCTTTTCCAGAAATAATATTTTAAAATTAACGTTTATAATTTGAAAATGCCCACCCCTGTAAATATCCTTATTGTTGACGATAGAGAAGAAAATATTGTTGCACTTGGAGCCCTGTTAAGCCGAAATGATATTAAGCTTTTCACCACCACATCGCCAAACGACGGCCTTAAAATTGCGTGGGAAAATAATATTGCCATAGCCCTTGTTGACGTGCAAATGCCTGAAATGGATGGTTTTGAGTTTGTAGAGATGCTTAAATCAAACCCACGAACCAAAGACATATTGGTGATTTTTGTTACTGCTATATCAAAAGATGCAAAATATGCAGTTAAAGGATTAGGTGTCGGCGCAGTTGATTATCTGTACAAACCGCTTGACCCATATATAACAGCTGCTAAGGTCGACTCATTTATACAGCTTGCCCGTGCGCAGGCAGAAGTTAAACTGAAAAACGAAGAGCTTGAAAACTTCGCGCTGGTTGTAAAAAACTCGGCGGATATTATTTGTGTGGTTGATGCTGAAACGCTGAGAATAAAAAGCATTAATCCGGCTGTAGAAACTATTCTTGGCTTTAAACCAGTTGAGTTAATTGGCAAAAGCATAGTAGATGCTGTTGTTGAAGGAGACAAGATTCCTTTTCGTAAACGATTAGGTGAAATTATTAAAGAAAATCTTAACCTTGCGGTTTTAGATTACCAATTTGCTACCTTCTCAAAGAACCCGATATTTGTGGAGTGCCGCGTGGCTTACCGTAACAAAACATTGTTTTTTAATATCAATGATATTACTCCGCAAAAAAGCTACGAGAATCAGCTGATCAAATCAAAAGAGCTGGCCGAATATGGCAAAAAAACAAAGGAAACTTTCCTGGCTAACATGAGCCATGAGTTGCGTACACCAATCAATGGTATAATAGGTTTAACATCGTTGCTGCGTAAAACGCCTATAAATGATCAGCAAAGTAATATGCTTGACTTATTAGAGGTCTCTTCACAATCATTACTCGGAGTGATAAACGATGTATTGGATATATCAAAAATCGACGCAGGTAAATTCAGTATTATACGAACTGCAAATAAGCTGACAGATCTGATAGAGGCCGTGTACCGTTTGCTTAAATTTAAAGCTGACGAAGATGGCATTGAGTTCTTTTTAGAGATGGATGATGCCATACCGGAGTATTTAATGTTAGACTCGTTACGGCTGAACCAGATCCTGATGAATTTGCTGAGTAATGCCATTAAATTTACCAAGCGTGGATACGTTAAATTAAAAGTAGGCATACTTGATAAGAGGGCTGACAGCGTTCAGCTTAAATTTGAAGTAGAAGATACGGGTATAGGTATACCGGCACACCGTTTGGATGATATTTTTGAATCTTTTGAACAGGCCGATGATGATATTACCGCAAAATACGGCGGTACCGGTTTAGGCCTGGCCATTGTTAAAAAACTGGTCCATTTAAAAGGGGGCAACCTGACGGTAGTTAGCAGGCCAGGTAGTGGCAGCACTTTTACCTTTATCAATTGGTATACAATTGCCGGCAAACCGCAAAACGAAAAAGTTGTAATAACTGATGACGACCTTAAACCATTTACCAATATCAAAATATTGGTTGCTGAGGATAATTTGGTTAACCAGTTTTTCTTGTCAAAGATACTGACTGATTGGGAGGCAGAAGTAGAAGTAGTGAACAGTGGGGTTAAAGTTCTGGAAAAGCTAAAAGAAAACGACTATGATATCATATTGATGGATACGCATATGCCTGAAATGAATGGCTATCAAGCCGTAAAAAAAATAAGGATAGACTTCGATGAACCTAAACGCAGTATCCCTATTATTTCATTGTCAGCCGCGTCGTTTGATTATGAGCAGCAGGAAGCTTTGGATTCGGGTATGGATGATGTGTTGTCAAAGCCATTTCAATCGGCCCAGCTGCACGAAAAAATAGAGACTTTGTTAAATGAACGGTTATCTAAAAAGCCAGTTTAGTTTGGCCTACGCCCATAACTTTGGCCTCGTGCTCAAGCAGCCATTGCTTGCGCCATAAGCCACCGGCGTAACCGGTAAGACTGCCGTTGGAACCGATAACCCGATGGCACGGCACAACAACCCATAAGTTGTTTTTACCGTTTGCCGAGGCAATTGCACGGATAGCCAGCGGACTATTCATCCGCTGGGATTGTTGGTTATAGCTAATAGTGGTCCCGTAGTCTATTTTTAACAACTCCTGCCAAACCTGTTGCTGAAAATCGGTGCCCGGCTGTTTTATAGGGAAATCAAAGGTTTTACGTGTACCTGCAAAATATTCATCCATTTGTTTTACAACCTCTTTTAATAAAGGTGTTTCTGCAGGGGTAGGCTCATGCTCCTCATCCAAAATATGTATGCGGCTTACAAAGTCGTCCTCCTCTGTTATCAGGCAAATACCGACAGGTGTTTTATAATAGATAGCTGGCATAGTGTAAATTTACTTCCTTTTTTAGTAAAGTCAATATGAATAGACTTACGAAGTTTTTAAAACTTCGTAAGTCTGCCTTTTTGGTATATTTACCCCCATGAAACTCTTTGACCAAACATGGGAGCTTTTTAAAAAAGAAATAGTGCTGGAGTGGCGATCAAAATACGCGTTTAACGGCGTGTTGTTGTATGTAGTTTCGACGGTGTTTATATGTTATATATCTTTTAACCTTACACCGGGTTTTGATAAAAGCCAGGGATATAAAGTGGTTTGGAACGTATTGTTCTGGATCATTATCCTGTTTGCATCGGTTAACGCCATAGCCAAAAGCTTTATGCAGGAAAGTAAGAGTCGGTTGCTGTATTACTATTCTATTGCCAGCCCGCATGCTATTATTTTATCAAAAACTATTTACAATATTCTGCTGATGTCGTTACTCAGCATATTAGCATTAATAGTTTACCTGCTTTTTTTTACCAACACCATTGGCGACCCATTATTTTATTTTTTGGTAGTGATATTAGGCAGTATAAGTTTCTCTACAGTTTTTACCATGATATCGGCTATCGCATCAAAAGCAGGCAATAATGGTACTTTAATGGCGATATTAAGTTTCCCGGTTATTATCCCGGTTATTTTAATGCTGATCCGCCTGAGTAAAAATGCCATGGACGGCATAGAACGCAGCCTGAGTTATGGCGATATAGGTGCGCTTTGCGCCATAAATGCCATTGTAATAGCAACAGCTTTATTACTCTTTCCATATTTATGGCGAGATTAACAATACTAACACCCGATGTGCGTTTTAATAAATTTTAAAACAAGCGTATAATTCTACCGCATGAAATTATTCCGAATATTGTTTTTGATATTGTTGCCTGCTGTTACATGGGCGCAAAATGTAGTGGTTACAGGTAAAATATCAGCAGCAGACACAAAAGTACCGATAGCCGGAGCAAGTGTTTTTTTAAGCAACTCGTCTTTTGGTACCTCAACAGATAAAGACGGAATATTTACTTTAAACGGGCTTAAGCCGGGCCAATATAACCTGATCGTTACCACTGTGGGGTATGAGGATCATACCGAGGTTATCACCTTAAATAATGATCCGGTGAAACTTAACATCGAGTTATCGCCAAAAACTACCCAGTTAAAAGAGGTTACTATTTCGGGTATGTCAAAAGCCGATAAAAAGCATGCACTCGAACAATTTAAGCAGGATTTTATCGGCATTGATGATAATGCTTCGGATTGTAAAATAACTAACCCGCAGGTATTAAACTTTAGTTATACCGAAAATAAAACCATCCTTGAGGCTTATACTAATGAGTTTTTGATCGTCGAAAACCATGCCCTGGGTTACCGCGTTAAATTTTTATTAAAGAATTTTAAAAGCGAATTACTTACCGGCAATGTAGTGTACTCCGGCAATGAGGTTTTTGAAGAATTGTCCGGCAGGAATTATGAAATAAAAAAATGGCACCAAAAACGCGATGAGGCATATTACGGCTCGGCTATGCATTTTTACAGATCACTTTTTAAAGACAGCCTTGAAGATGCCGGCTTCAAGATCTACCGGTTGCACCGCGAGATTAACTCAAAACGGCCTGATGATAATGTGATCCAACAAAACCTGGAGAAAGCAAAGGGAACCAAAGATGATTCATTTTTATATTGGACTCAGATGCAAAAGGCATCGCACTATTCACATCAAAAATTGCTTGGGCAGTTCGCGGTGAAAGATATCGTTCATAAATCAGATAAGCCGGGGTTAACCGAGGTTTCATTTCCTGATCATTTATACGTAGTATATACCAAGCGGTGGGACGGTAATTATTACAGGGATGTGTACCGTGTGCCCCATGATCTGAGCTACCCGACAACCATCGTAAGCCTGATCAATGATAACACAGCCATAACCCTGGACGGTAATGGAACTATCATAGGCAACAGTCCGCTGTACGAAGGAACCTGGTCGCAGGCGCGGATCTCGGTACTGTTACCGGTTGATTACGCACCCTATAATAAACAACCCTAAGTGGTTAGCCGAAGATTAGAACGAGATTAGAATATGCGCATTTAACATTTTTTATATTTCTTTTGATCAATAATTTAGCGCTAAATGTTTTAATTAGCACTTTTAAAAAAAAGCTTAATGTCAATTTATCTATGCGGTTTTTCCGGTTAGTGGTATGGTGTCTTTTGCTGCCTGTGTTTGCTATGGCACAAAACGTGAGCATAACCGGTAAAGTAGTAACAAAAGAGTCCAAATCGCCTGTGGCAAGGGCAAGCGTTTTTTTAAGCAACTCATCATTCGGAACAATTAGTGCCAACGACGGTACGTTCGAACTAACCAAATTAAGGCCTGGTCAATATACCCTGGTAGTTACAGCTGTAGGCTTTGAGGACTTTGTAAAAAAAGTTCAGGTAGGGGATGAAACGATCGACGTTACTGTCGAAATGCAGCCCAAAACTATCCAGTTAAGGGAAGTTGTCATATCAACCAATAGTAAGGCAGACTGGCGGAGAAATTTCGAGCAATTTAAAAAGGAATTTATTGGAACTGACGAAAACGCCAAGCTTTGCCAGATCCTTAACCCAGATGCTTTGTATTTTACCTATAGCAAAAGGAGGCTAACATTAGAAGCCGAAACCGATAATTTTTTAGTGATAGAAAATAGAGGCCTCGGCTATAGGGTTAAATTTTTGCTTAAAGATTTTAAAAGCGATGGCATAGCAGGTGTCATTACTTATGGCGGCGAACGTTTGTTTGAGGATCTTCCCGGATCTGCCGGGCAAAAGAAGCTTTGGGCTAAAAACCGGGATATAGCCTATTATGGTTCGGCAATGCATTTCTACCGGTCATTATACACGGATAAATTAAAGGAAGAAGGTTTTGAAATCCACAAGTTAACCCGCTATCTAAATCCGGCGCGACCATCTGATGAGGTTATCCGCCAGAAGATAAACAGGTTCAAAAGCATTAACCGGATCGATTCTGCTAATCATTGGGTAGAGATTGCCAATCTTTCAAAATATTATCAGGACAGGGTTGCGCAGATCCCCTGGTTCTCATACGAGTTGCTGAGAAATACACCAACACCCGGCATATATGCCATTACTTTCCCCAACTATCTGTATGTGATGTACACAAGGAAGCGCGACGAAACTAACTATAAAGATATTTTCAGGCCGTTGGATATGCCCAATTATGAAATAAGCGTGGTTACCTTACCTGAGAATAAAAACCCATATGCGTTGTTTGATAAAAACGGAATAGTAATAAGTGGTGAGCCACTTTACGAAGGAACCTGGAGCAAGTCGCGCCTGTCAGAATTATTACCTGTTGATTATGTACCGACGCAAAGCTTTGAAGACGCTCAACATAAATAAACGGTCAATATAAATAATTACTACATTTGTCACATAATCCCAATATGAAATTTATAAATCAACTTATGAACAAGGTATATATTGTTTGTCTTGCTTTTTATAGATTTTTACAGCGACAGGCACCCAAAATTTGGTGGAAAATACTAGCTGTAACATTGGTGTTTTACACGCTTTTCGGGGGACTTTTATTCGGTGTTCCACATCTATTCTCATTACACGAAACTATACGTAATCTGTATTTTCACGTACCTATGTGGTTTGCCATGCTGTCGGCTTTTATGATTTCTGTTTTTTATAGCATATTATATTTACGTACTAATAACGAGGAATATGATTTTGCCGCGGTAGAGTGTGTAAATACGGGGATGCTTTTTTATGCACTTGGTTTAATAACAGGCATGCTTTGGGCTAAATATACATGGGGTGAATATTGGAGTGGTGACCCTAAACAAAACTGCGCTGCTATTGCTTTTTTGTTGTATTGTGCTTACCTGGTATTGCGTAATTCTGTGGACGAAGAACAAAAGAGAGCCAAAATATCAGCGATATATAACATTTTTGCTTTCCCGATTATGATAGTGCTCATATTTATCATTCCACGAATGGGTGACTCATTACATCCCGGCAATGGCGGTAACCCGGGATTCAACGCTTACAATCTCGACAGTCGTATGCGAGTGGTGCTTTACCCTGCTTTTATAGGCTGGAGTTTAATATCTGTCTGGATAGCTAATATACGTTATCGCATCCGTTTAATTGAAAATAAAAAGACTCAAATTAATTAATGAAAAAACTTAGTTTTTTAGTGCTATTGACATTATGTTTTGCAAATACGTTTGCACAAATATCTTCAGCAAAGTTGCCTCCTATTGATATGGCTGATGAGTTGCGCAGCAATGGTAAAATTTATGTTGTAGTACTTACAATTGCAATAATTTTTGTTGGATTATCGATTTACCTGTTCTCTATCGACCGCAGATTAAAAAAAATCGAAAAAGAAAAATAGCCTGAAAAATAGTCCATAGCTGTTTAAACATAGTTTTCATACTGTTGTTAAGATAAGTATCCGGTATTCGGTAATAATAAATTGCGATTTTGATAAAATATGTATCAAATTTGCACCGTTTATTAAGAAATTCATATTTATAACATCAAGCTATGGCTACCATTAATTCATCATCCTTAACCCTGGACACTCATTTCTTTGCTGACGTATGCAGCAACTTTGACTACGCGGCACAATTTACCAAACACGACGCCGGTTTATTAGACCAGATAAAATCATGTAACAGCGTTTACCGGTTCCGTTTCCCTATCCGCCGGGGCAACGGTTTTGAAGTAATTGACGCATGGCGCGTAGAACATTCACACCACCAATCGCCAACAAAAGGCGGTATCCGCTACAGCGAAATGGTAAATGAAGATGAGGTAATGGCGCTTGCTGCGTTAATGACCTACAAATG
>JAQBOP010000395.1 GCA_028287975.1 Mucilaginibacter sp.
ATTTGCTTCACCTCGTTATAACCGCCGTTAATGATGTCATTGCCGGTTTTCATATCGGTGAGGATGCCTTTAAGCTGGGTGAGCTTCTCAATATCTAAAATGAGTTGTACCATATCATCGCTTTGCGCTCTGACCTGGGTGGTGACTGCCGTACATAACAGTACGGTGGCCACCATCAAAAATTTAAGGTGTTTCATAAATTGATTTTAATGTTTGTGTTTCGTTGATGCTTTGCTGGCGCTGGGCGGCTAACAGTTTGACCGAATTGCAAAAGCTCCGGGTAAACTCGTATTTGTCCTGCATAGCTGTATGGATCTTGGCCAGTCGCCTAAGCCGCTCATCATCGGTCATTTGCAGCTTATCGTTTGTTAACAGGTTTTGCAGGTCGGTTAAGTCCGCATTGCATTCGGTTAGCACCTCTGTTTTAACTGTAGCGATGTAGCTTTGCTCATCACCGGTCAGCCCGCTAAAGGACTGGTTGAAACTGTCGTTAATTTCAACTTGCCAATTCAAAATATCGGCTGCTTGGTTGCTGTTTTTGACGGGGGCGCTAACGGTCCGTAACGATTGGTAATAGGCCGTGTGCGCGTTCAGTTCGGCCGTATTAATGTCGCGGATGCCTGCCAATCCATTTTTCATGACGTTGTAGCCTTGCTTTAATTCGGACTCAAAAGCCTGGTAAGCCGCGATCTGCGCCAGATAGTTCTTTTTTTGCTTGGAAGCCTGGCTGAACAGGTCGCCAAAGCTAAAGCTTTGCGCTTCGGCACCGGCTGCGATGAGCAGCAACAAAATGGTGAGTTTAATGGATGCCATAGAGATTTTTGAGGCTTTGCATATTCTGCTGGCTGTGGGAGCGGCTGAAGCTCAGCAGGATATTTTCGTTATTAAATGCTTTCAGGTCGAAGTAATTGGTATCGATCTTTTTAGCGATACGGCCAATCAGGTCCATCCGCTGGCTGTCGCTCATTTGTGTTTTAAAGGAATTAATGACCACCATCAACTGATCCAGGTTTTTGACGCTTTCATCCAAAATGCCGGTATAGACTGCTGAAATGCGCTGCAACTCCGCTACCGTAAAATGATCATCCTGCTGGGTCAATGACCAGGCGCTTTGATACTCCCTGACCAAAGCGGCCTGCCGTTCGGTAATATTCTTGACCTGCTCGTAGTCGGTGATCAGGGTTTTTACTTCAAATAATTCATTATAATATTTGCTGAACAGGTCTGTTTGCTGCTGGCCGACACCGGCAATCTCGGATAGCTTTAATTGGTTAAGCTGTGTCTCAATCACTTTTTGGGCATTTTGCAACCAGATGGTTTGGTTCTGCGCTTTTTGTACGCTGAGGTCTATCGCCCGGATAATCTTGCCGACGGTCTGGTTCAAAACCTCGCTGATCACAAACTGCGCGTCGGCTTTTTTGTCCGGTAAGGTCACGAGTATGACCGCCATGCTGACGGGCAGCACGATCTTGTAAAATTTCATAAAGCCTCCTTTGTTAGTTGATCTTCCGGTATTCGCTGTTTTCTACCCTGAGTGTGTTATTGTCCGGCTGAAACAAAATGACGGTGCCGTTCTGCGTCAATTGCAGGCTTTGTTTATCCGCATCCCATATAGTCATAAAGCTTTTGAGTTTATGCTCTGGCGGCTGTAATTGGTTAGCCACTTTGCGGCTAAAGGCCGTTTTGCGGGTTACCTGGTAGCTATTCGGATTTTGCGGCGCTGCTGTAATGACCAGCGTATCATCAGCAATACTGTAAGCGCTTTCGGCATGGTTCACATAGGTGCCTGGTATAAAATTGGTGGTTTTGGTGTTGGTGCAGGCTGCCCATAAACTAATGGGCAACAGCATGATTTTTAACAGTGTTTTCATTATGTTATTTTTTTGATTGGTTTCTAATTTCTTCGGCCAGTATGGTAATACCTTTTTCGATGCCACCGTATTTGGTGGTGTATTCCTGTACCCGCATTTTTTCACTTTCTTCGGTGGAATAAGTCATATATTCTTCGACCGATAGCTCATTACGGTACACATTCAGTACCTGCCCGCCCTGGTCAATAAATACTTCGCGGTAATTACGGCCCGGTTCATTGGCCTTGTTGACAGATAATAAAAGTGTTTTACCCTTGTCTGAAAGACCCAAAACCTCCTGCAACTTGTCAAACTTGTTCATGAACTTGCGCATATCCATGAGTATCTTTGTATCGGCATTATTAATGACCGTTTCCTTGAGTATAGGCGAACTGATCAGGTCGTCGATCTCCTGGGTAACGAGCGCCGCTATTCCGTTAAATTTCCTGACCGTTTTATAGAGATACTTTATAAAACTGGCCATGCCGGATTTGGCAATCGCTACCCAGGCTTCATCGATAGCAATGATCTTGCGAACGCCCTGTAGCTTACGCATCTTGCTGATAAATAACTCCATAATGATGAGCGTAACAACAGCAAAGAGGATCGGATGCGACTTCAAATTATCCAGTTCAAACACAATAAAGCGCTGGCTCAGCAGATCAAGGTTCTCGGTAGCGTTCAGTAAATAATCAAATTCACCGCCTTTGTAATAAGGCCGCAGGACGTACAGAAAATTATGAATACTGAAATCTTTTGCCTGCACTTTGTGTGCTTCCAATACTTCTACATAATAGTTTTCGAGGTATTCGTAAAAGGTATTGAAGCAGGGAAATAAACCGGGATCTTCTTTCAAATGGTCGTAATATCCCTGCAAGGCATTGGAAAGTGCCACATATTCACTCCGGTTATAGCTTTCATCTTCCTGTTTCCAGAGTGATACCAACAATGTTTTCAGGCTTTCTTTTTTTTCGGTGTCCAGCACTTCGCCCGGCCCGATATAAAAAGGATTGAAACGGATCGGGTTTTCTTCGGTATAAGTAAAATAATACCCCTTTGCGAGTTCACATAAGCCTTTGTAGCTACCACCAATGTCGATGGTTACGCAATGCGTACCCTGGTCGAACAGGGTGCGCAATAAATGGTTCATGGTCATGCTCTTGCCCCCACCGCTGCCGCCGCACACAAATAAGTTGCGGTTCGTAATAGTGCCGTTTTTCATCGGTACGTCAAACAGGTCAACCAGCAAGGGCCTGCCGGATAGCCGTTCCCCGAAGCGGATACCTGTTTTGGCGGAACGCGCCACGCTTTCCATATTCAGAAAACAGGTGGCCTGTTCCAAAAAGGTATCAAAGGTGTCATTTAAAGGAAAGTCCGCCGCGTTACCTGGGATGGCACCCCACCAGATTTGGGGGGCGCCATCCGTTTCCAGCTTGCCTTGGGCATCTATTTTCGCCATCGCTGAACCTACATGGTTTTTGATCTGCTGCATTTCATCCAGATTGTCTGTCCAGGCCATGATATTAAAATGCGCCTTGACCGGGAGCCGCTGCTGGCTGATCGCCTCGTTCAAAAAATCGTTGGTCGCGTCCCGCGCGATCAGGTTTTCTCGGCTATAGGCCGATAAAGACTGCAAACGCAGTTTTTTAGCTTCCAGTTGTTTCATGACCTTCGACTCGTCACCAATAAAGATCATTTGGCTGTACAGGTGATTGCAGTCCAGCAATAAACCTAATGGTGCGGCAAAGCCGGTGCTGAAGCGGGTTTTATCAGTACTATAGGGATCATAGGTCATCCGGCTCCCGCAAAGCGCGGGCAAATCTTCTACATCAGCCAACGTAAACAGGTTGCACTCATCCTTGCCTACTTTGATATGATCTTGCAGGTGTACATCCTTGATGAGCGGACGTTCACCCGCACCCAATAAAAACAGGTATTGCTCCATAATCCCGGCACTAACTTTCGTCCCGGTCAGTTCATCATTCGATAACCGTTCCAGCTTCACATAACCACTATCCGATAAAATGCGCTCAAAGGCCCCGGCCTTTTCCAGCAAGGCGGTAAACAGTTTGTTATCTGTGGTTTGCTTCGGCACGATACTTTTGCGCATCAAACCCGAATAGCTGGTTGATGCCGCCTTACGATCTTCAGCTTTTTTAGTGAGCATCAGGTAACAGTTGTGTTCCATATAGGGTCGCCCTTCAAAATAGCGGTTCCCCGCATCTTCCAAAAAGCGCCCTGTAGGATTGATGGCTGCTTGTTTGCCTTTTATAAACCAATCCGTTTTATGGACGACACTATGCCTGGGCAGTACCCGCAATGCTTTAACCCATGCCTGGTGCTGCGCTTCGTAGTCCTCAGCCGACTGGCTGAATAATGGCGGAAAATGCAGCCGGTAAGCAATCGTTATATCCCCCTGTACAGAAACCATCGCCTGGTACTGCACGGAATAGATCGGGAATATCTTTTTAATATCGATCATAAGCCCCTCCCTAAGTCCCTCCCCGAAGGAGAGGGACTTTTAATTAAATCAGTAAATATTTTGCGTGAATTAAACCAGAGGTAGTCCGGCAGTTGTCGTTTGGCCTGTTTTTTCATTAACCCGAAGCGGCCATACCTGTGACTGAGACGGGAAACAGTGAAAACCAGCGCGGTACCCAAACTGAAAATGACCAGCAGGCAGGCATAGGTATTTACGCCGCTGATATACAGGATAGCGAATAATACAACCAGGCTGACCAGTCCACCTGCCAGGTAACCAATATATTGCCCCTTTAACCCGCGAAACATGATCGGGCGGTTGATGCCTTTGTTGATGTTATACACGCTGCTCATAGTCCAAAAAAGGATTTGATAACGGTGGCTACTACAACTAAGAAGATACAAGACCCAAACCAGGAGGCCGCCACCTTAGCCGTATCCGGCTCTCCCGCATTCCACTTTTGAAAAGTTTTAACACCGCCGATAATGGCGATAACGGCCCCGATAGCATACATTAAATTGCACCCGGTATCGAAATAACCCTTAACCATCGTAGTGGCTTGCGTAATTCCTTGGTTGCCATCCTGTGCCAGTGCAATGGTTACACCATTGAGTACCTGGCACCAAAGGATTGTCCAGAGTGACAGTAGTATTTTGGCGAAAAATTCTTGTTTGGGGTTGATGAATTGGTTTTTCATTGAAATAGCTGGTTGAGTTCGGAATCGGTTAATTGAAGGGGCGCTTGCTCACGGATAAAACCGTAAATAGCGCTTTGCTGCGGGCTGCCTGCCACCTGCGGGTATTTGGCGGCGATCAGTTTAAAGAGCGAAAGGAAATCTGCTTTGCTTTCGGCGGCCACCGCTAAACTTTTAATTTCTTCCAGCAGGTCAGGCACCACGCCCAATAAGTCCAGCGGCTCTGCAAAGTCCAGGTCTTCGGCAGCTAAAACCACCGAACCTTCCTCCAAAGCCGAACGTCCGACCGGCTGGTAAACCTCGTCTTCCCATAATTTCTCGTCGCTGGTTTGCGGCGCAAGCAGTCGCGCAATTTCGCGCCGGAAATAACGCCAGCCTACCCAGGCATAATAGGCCGCTGTGGCGGTCAAGGCTACAATACCGTATTGCAGCCAGGTGAAATGAACAAACATAAATCCTCCTTTTTTAAGCCTGCCGCCCCATTGCGGCAGGCTGTCGGAGGTCAAAATTGAACCCTTAAAATGTGCCGGTTATCAAAGCCCTACCAAAGTTTGGTGTGATTTATTTCCCGTCGAGTTCATCCAGTTTCTTCAAAATGGCCTCGATCATTTCACGTAACAAACGGATACTGCCACTCTTGCGAAAACGGATGCTTTGCGTAAAGGTGAAGGAGTAATTATCCAGCTTCACATCAAAGACCTGCTGAAAAGTTTCGGCAATGTCTTTGAGTTCGGCTTTACCATTATTGATTGCCCCGGTCAGGTACAGACCGTATATCAATTCCACCAAGTCAATGGCTTTCAAAGTCCATTTGAGTTTGGGCAAACCAAACCAGCCACCAGAATTTTGTTTAAGGACCGAAAACTGTTTTTCCAGTTCTGCCAATAAACGACGGTTAGCCAATAATAAGGCCGCATCCTGTCCCTTAGCGGTGCAAAAAGCCGGATCACGGTCAAAACAAAATAAAGGCGTATAAAATTTATCCTCGTAGCCAGGCAGGTAAAATTCCGCATCGCGGTCCGTTTTGCCTGAACGGGCATATTTGCTGTAGGCTTTATGGTCATCAAACCAATCCTCGACCTCTTTGATCTTTTTGCGCAGATAGCCTTTTTGTTGCCGCAAGGATTCCGGCCTTTCGGATTCGAGCCGGTAGATTTTTAAATAGTAGTAAAGCTCACTGGTAAACAGGGGCTTGTAGTCCCGGTACAGCCTGATCTTTTCCGCCTCATCCGCAAACACGTAGGTCAGCGCAAAATCCTTTAATTTTAAAGTAATATTAAATATCATTTCCACTGACTCATGCGCCTGTTTAGCCGGGTTTTCAAAGGCCAAAGCCGCTAACCCCTCTTTCATCTCCAACAGGAGTTCGTTCATTGTTTTCTCCATAATTATAGAATTTTAATTTTTGGTTAAAACGACAAAACTATTCCTATGAGTTGTTCCGGCAATAGGTATCCGGCCTCATTTTTAGGTCAATGGGTATCAAATCCTATCACAAGCCTAATTTGCCAAACAGCGCAAACTTGGTATTGACCCCTGTTTTCTCATAAATATGCGTAACGTGGTTGGCCACGGTCTTTTTGGAAATAAATAATTGGTCAGCGATCTGCTGGTAGGTCAGGCCCTGCCGCAATTGTAACACGATCTCCGCTTCCCGGCGTGTCAGCTTTAAATCCGCACATTTTCCCTTAAACCGGGTTAGTGCCTCGTCAGTCACCATGACCGGTTCGACTACAGCGGTATCTTCTTCCTCCGCCTCTTTCATTGCCGCCCTCCGGCGCTCCTGCCGCGAATGCCGGATATTATCGCTGACCTGCATGAGCGCCAGCGCGATAAAACCCATATTGGCAATGATGATTTTCAATTCCTGTGGCGGTGGCTGAAAAGCAAAAGCACACATCGCCTCCCAGGGCATGATCGCGATAAAAGCGCCCGTCTCGGCCATATATTGCAACTCATTACCCGTCTGTTTACTTTTCCGGTGAATAGCCCTGAACATCAGGATAAGCACCAACAGCCCGTAGAGGGCAGGCACCGTCAGGCAAACTAACCGGTCAAGCAACAATCGCCCGTTATAGGCATAAACCGCTACAAACACGATATAGGGCAATAACAGGAAAAACAGCACGCCATAGGTCGCATAAAACCGCAGGCTGCGCAGTTCAAAAGACTTATAAAAATAAAAAGGGAAATAAGCGCCCATCAGGTACGCGATGCCATCCAGCAGGATATATTGTGTTTTAACAGGGATGCTAAACCCTTTCGGGTCCGGCAATAAGCCATTCCAGAGATTATAATGGATCAGCAGCAACAACAGTAGCATAAACCAGGGCCGGTGCCGTTCCTGCGGGTTTTCGAGATAGCGGGGAAATTCGTAAAATACTAACAGCATTGTTTCCAACGCGATCAATACCAGCGTCAGCCAGTGCATTTGGGTTTCAGGAAGATTATTCATAGGTGGTAGATTAGTTCATCAGCCCCTGGGGGCGGACTGAACCCATACCACAATCGTTACCGGATTACGACACCCGCCAGTTGTAAGCACAGGCCAGCCCGCATCAAGGCGGGCGTAGCCATGCTCCCTTTCTGGTTATGTTAGATCGTCGTAATTCTATAACAGGGACGCGTGAAAACGCTGTATATCTCAATAATGCGTGTAATTAAATACACGGTTGATTTATTTATCTTTACTTAATCATGCATAGGCATTCTTCTTTTTAAGTGATCATTTTCTATCCAAAGCGGGTCACCTTTACGTATAGCCGTCCAGGTACACTGGAACTGCAATAACCCCTCATTCTGTATGTAATCAAAAGTTGCCAGCGCTTCCGCCGGACCGATATTTAATTTGTCCGCCAGGTCTGCCAGCACAAAAGGCTCATCGCCAATCGCGGCAACGAAAACCTCCACCATTTCCGGGCTGACCACGAACTCATCATATTCATCCATGATCTTGTCCCATTCATCTTTTTCTGCCGCGCTGTTTTCCATTTTTAATTGATATTAAATTCTTTTAAAAAGCGCGCTCACCGCTCCTGGAAAGGGACGCTTTATTAACTATTACTGATCTAAAGAACGACAGAGCGATTTCTCATTTTAGTAATGGCATCCCGCTTTCGCGGGCTCACCACTACACTTCACCTAACTAATAAACTGCTTACTAAAGCTTCTTTCAGCGGCTTCCCGCTTGATTTCTTTTTTTAAATTCATCCAGCCCGCTTTGCAGATAAGCTGCATAAGCAGCCGGATCATATATAGCGCCTTGTGGTGCTACTAACAATTTCTCGTTATCATCCAGTAATACATAATCCGGCTGGCTGTTGCTGTTAAATTGCGTTTCTTGTAGTTTGCTGTTCTGCTTGCCGATGGTCAAGCCGTCCTTTATAAGTGTTTTATCATCCACATACAATTGTATCAACACATATTGATCCCGTATCGGCGGCAATACATTTTTATCCGGCCAGATGGTTGCTTCCATTTTCCGGCAATTCACGCAGGCATGGCCTGTAAAGTCGATTAGTACCGGTTTATGTGCTGATTTGGCGTAAGCCATTCCTTCTTCGTAATCAAAAAAAGCAGGGAGATTTAATGGGGCATGGAACAATTTACCCCACCTGACTTCCTTTATTTTTACAGGAGTCGATACAGTGCCTTTTGATAAGGATGGTGTATAAAGGTCAAAATCCTGTGTGTCTTGTGGTGGCAGGAATGCGGCGATGCTTTTTAGCGGTGCGCCCCACAACCCCGGTACCATAAACAGGCTGAACGCGCAAACGATGATCCCGGAAAATAACCGGGGTACGCCAATGCCGTTATTTTCGCTATCGTGATTCAATTTGAGTTTCCCCAAAAGGTACATGCCCCAACAGCCAAAAATAAGTATCCATAACACCAGGAACACTTCCCGGTCAAACCAATGCCAATGGTAAACCAGGTCAACATTGGACAGGAATTTTAAGGATAAAGCCAGTTCCAGGAAACCTAAAGTTACTTTAATGGTATTCAGCCAGCCGCCTGATTTTGGCAGGCTGTTTAAAGCAGCCGGAAACATCGCAAATATGACAAACGGTAACGATAGTGCTATTCCAAATCCCAACATGCCAATCACCGGGCCGAGTGTTTGATCACCGGTTGCTGCTTGCACCAGTAAAGTTCCGATGATCGGGCCGGTACAGCTAAAAGAAACCAGGGCTAATACCGCCGCCATAAAAAAGATACCTGTAAAACCCTTTTTAGTGGTGTTATCCTCCACATTGTTGATCCAGCGATTTGGCAAGATAATTTCAAATGCACCTAAAAAAGATGCTGCGAATACCACCAGTAGGACAAAGAAAAATAAGTTGAATATCCCGTTCGTGGCGATGTTATTTAAAGCGCTTGCGCCAAAACAAATGCTAACAAACATACCCAACCCCACATAGATCAGGATGATGGAAAGGCCATAGATGATAGCATCCCTTATCCCTTTGCTTTTGCTGATATGCCTCTTGGTAAAATAGCTGACCGTCAAAGGCAGCATCGGGAATATGCAAGGCATCAGAAATGCCGCCAGGCCACCAAAGAAACCCCCTATAAATAATTTGATCATTTGTTGTATCATCAGGCTCCTTTAAATTTTTGGTAATGGCCGGTAGCCTGTTAGTTTAATATCCGGTGACAGATAACCATCCTTAACGGGTTCAACATTAACCAAATCAGTTGATAAATATTTCTTGTTGCTGTCCGGGAACACGGTTATGACCGCCTCTTTACACTTATGTTCCTGCTGTATTTTTATAGCCCCTAATAAATTAGCGCCGGAGGATATGCCTACGGCAAGCCCCAATTCTTGCCCAAGCTTTTGCGCCATCAATATGGCATCGCCATCATTGACCTGTACGATCTTATCCAAACTTTCCAGGTTTAATATGTCAGGTATAAATTCATCTGAAATGCCCTGTATCCTGTGGCTGCCATTTTTTGTTTTTGTTGAAAGCGTAGGACTTTCAGCAGGCTCCAACGGATGCAGCTTTATATCCGGGTATAATGTTCTGAGGTATTTTCCAACGCCCATGATCGTGCCACCGGTGCCTACGCCTGCAATAAAAGCGCAGGGTACGATTTTTGCCTTTTCTAATAATAATTGATGCCCGATCTCGCGCCCTGTTGTCTTTTCATGAGCTTCCGCGTTATAAATATTTTCAAACTGGCGCGGCAGGAATACCCGGCTATCGTTCTGCTTCATCATTTCAGCGATCTTGATGCTTCCTTTAAAACCTCCCTGTTCCTTACTCACCAAATGAATTTTCGCACCGCAGCTTTTTATAATTTCGATCCGCTCCTTGCTCATCCAGTCCGGCATAATGATCATGACCGGGTGGCCAAGCATATTGCCGATAGAGGCAAACGCAATACCTGTATTACCCGAAGTAGCTTCGATAATGGTGTCGCCCGGCCTTATCGCTTCCGTTTCATAGGCTTTTTGTAAAATGTATAAAGCCATCCTGTCTTTGATACTGCCCGTAAGGTTATAATGTTCGCATTTAACCCAAATGGCTTGTTCAACTCCGTCTCGATATCTATAGCTTACTTCGATCATCGGTGTATTGCCCACCATCTGCCAAAGTCCATTTATTTTATCTTTTATTTTAGTTATCGTTGAAAGCATAGATATTTATTAAGCATTAGTTTTGCAGAGAAGTATTTCTGACCCTAAGACCGTAAAATTGCAATCGCTCCAACACCCGTTGCAGTGCTGCGTCATCATTCACCCTAACGGATAGTGTAAACGGCCCTGGAAATTGTTTCAAGCCAGCTGTAAAAGGCAGGCGGTAAACATTTATAACTACCGTTCCGTCCAAAGCGCTGATTAGGCAACTTTCTTCGTAACCAGGCAGCAAATCCCCGGATATAAGATAAGTTCTAAGGCGTACATCTGTGCTGGTTCCTTCTTTTAAAACGGAGCAACCAAATAGTCCTAATCCGAAAATTAGATAAAGGTATAGCCGGACTCTCCGTAAAAAGTCTTGATTTTTATTCATTATTCAGTTAATTAAGGAATAGGGACTGTAAAACTGATGGTCCTTTCTGGAAGGCAATGGTCATGTGTACAGGTTTGGTAGGTGATTGTACCTTTAATCTCTTTCAAACCCGGCTTCACCGTGATCTTTTGTATAAATTCTACTTTATCAGCATACTCGTAATTGGTAATTCCCGCTTCTTTTATAGTATAAATTTCTTTCTTCCCATTTTCCAACAATTGGCCTACCAATGTTAGTTCTGGTACTTTTACAAAGGCGATCTTTGTTGCTGTCCCTATAAAATCTTTTGTCTGTTTTTCAGCGTAGATATGCCAGCCGTTGTCAATAGTGCATTGCAAATGCACCTCATAGGTGTTGCCTACACTTTTTTTAAGACCATAGACCCAATGAGCCGGGTCAGATTGTATCTGGGCTTTGACTTGTACAAATCCGAAAGTCAACATCAGCAATAACAAATATTTTTTTATTTTTTCCATCTTTTTGATTTTTACTGGTTTCGCGGCGTTAGGCGGCCAGCCCACTAATGACCGATGACTGATCCCCGATATGAATTATTGGCTCTGTTGATGAATCTATGACTCGACCCTCCATGTCATCTATTACAGCCTGATCCGAGATTAGGCCGGTTTGTGTGAAACCCAATAAATGTGGACTGTCGAGTTCGTTATATAGCTCACGAATAGAAGTGTCGCTTCCATACTTGGCTAAGAGGAAAGCATCCTTATACCAATTTATAATTACAGCGCCGTATTTCTGTAATACCGATGCTTCCGGTAAGTCTAATAACGTCTTTGATATTTTAAAATAAGCTACACGTAGACATACACTCTGGTTACATTTTGTTGTCTTAACAGAGAAAATTTCTATAATTTTTTCAAGTTTTAAGGCTAAACTTACTAATTCATTTTCCGAGACTATGATTTCAACAGCGATCATCACAATATCATGGATATCAGTAGGTGCTAAGTTTAAACTTTTGATCCGGATGTTTTTTCTTTCAATCAATCCAGTAACTCTATGAAGCAGGCCCGGCCTGTCCTCGGCTTTGATGGTTAATATAAAGGATTCTTTCATAATTTATTTAGTATGCCCGGTACGAGTTTCCCGTCCGGCGTTTGAAATTTAATGCCTAAAAGTTTGGCAATCAGTGGTGAAATATCCACAACACGCATTTCACGAATATGCCCGCCTCTATTGATGTCCGCACCGTAAGCGATAAACCCGGTCCACATATCAGGAATTGCCGGATCGTAACCGTGATGTCCACCAGTGGTCGGAATAAATACGCCGTCATATTTGCTTTGTTGAATCAAAGTACCGGGACCATGGTTTTCAGTTTGACTTGCTCGGGTTGAGCCACTGAATACAATGCCAGGAACTGCGGATAAAGCCATTAAAGCCGAGCTATCCGCACCCATTTTATCCAGTTCTTTCCGGTCAATTATTCGGAATAACCTGCGCTTGTCTTTTGGTAATTTATCCAAACTGTCGGTAACCGCTTTGATCATTTCATATACGCTACCTTTTTCGGTGCCAGCAGAACGATACAGAAAGCAGGAGCCTCCAGCAGCAATGAATTTAACATTGATACCCTTGATTAGCATGTTGGGCCGCATGATAGTATGGATATTGCTGAAGCCATGATCTCCCACGATTATTATTGTTGTGCTTTCTTTCAGTCCACTTTGCTCAATGGCTTGCATGACTTCGCCGATAGCCCGATCATTGCTTTCAATGGCTAAGCGTACACTATCTGCGTCACGCCCAAATTCATGTTCCTCTCCGTCAACACAGGCAAAATGTAGCGCAAGAAAACTGGGTTTATACGTTTTGAATATATATGCAGCCATACGTCCGGTATTTTCATCAAGGCTGAAGTAATTGTCGTTCATATTGGTACTATCCAGTTTGCCCGTGGCGTTACGCTCTATTTCCTCATATATGCCTTTCGGGATAGCATGTTGTCTCACCGGCGTTGCGCGGTCATTCGGATGATTTTCATCCCATATTTCACTAAGATTATACGTGATTGGACCGTCCACAACATTGGGCCACATGATCGCCGCTGTCGTCATCCCTTTATCTTTTAAAGCCTGCCAGATCGTGGGTGCTTTGATGGTATTATAATACCAATTCCATTCGCCTTTACTATTAAGTGGCTGATTATAGGCAATTCCACTGCGAGCAGGTAAAGCTCCGGTTGTCATCGCAGCATGGGATGGGTGCGTATAGGCAGGAAATACGCTCAGGCAATAATCGGCATAGGTGCCTTTCTTCACGAGCAATTGCAGGTTTGGCGTTGGCCAGCTTTTATCCAGGTACATATCCGGATGCAACCCATCTATGCTAATAAGCACTACATGCTTCACCTGTGCTTCAGCCAAATGATGAATACAAAATAGCATAGCTATCGCTAAAGACCTCATAAATATTGTCTTTGTCATGGTTCTTACTACCTCCTTCTAGTTTATAATCGACGACGTGCGCGTTGAAACCTGTGACTTGGGGTCTTTAATTACTAGCACTTTCATTTCCTTTTCTTTTTTGACCAGTTGAAGGCCATTAACTTGTAATGCTTTTTTTACGCTATTTAAATCCGTACCAACCCAATCTACGGCAATATCAATATTGCCTTCAATCCCAGTTTCATTTATAAAAGGGGGTTCATCTGAAAAGTAATAATACATTCCACTGAGGAGATATCCAATCGGATAATTTTTAGCCGTAAAACCGATAGACCATTGCCCTTTGACATCGATAGCACCATTCTGGCTTTTGCTCTTCAGTTTGACTTTTGCATCTTCCGACGCCATTAAACTCCAGTAAGGCATTTTTCTAATTTCAATATTCAAATTATACCCAAAATAATTCTGCAAATCCCGTTGCATCACTTCCATCATATATTGTTTCGACGCTTTGCTTTTGGGCACAATCAGGCTATAGGAGAAGATATTTGAGACCTTTTTATAATCACCTTTAATAAGGGAAGAATCTTTACTTTCTATAAGGACGCTTTTCCAATACCTTCCTGCAAGAACATCTTCTTCGTTAATTGGATTTTCGCCTAAATAAGCATATAAATATAACCTTTGTACACTCACACCGAGTGCCTCAAATTTGTTGATATCTTTTATTCCATTACCAGGGTTTAATAAATCAAAAATCTTCGCAGGAAATGTAAGTATAGTTGAAGGAGTCCAGGTTGAGAGAATTGATCTATAAAGGAAATCAGTATCATTGCCTCCATTTCCTCTGACTAAAAAAGGAATATTAATGTCATAACTAGGTCCTGATTCATCATGTCTATAAGCTGGTTGAAGTTTTGGAATCTCGCCCTTAAGAAAGCTGGCTATATCTTCTGAATCGACGTTATCAGTAATACCTCTGACTATCCCCTCTGGATCAATAATAATGATATAAGGTGCTCCCCAAATACTAAATCTATGTAAATATAAAGTTGAATCAAAAGCACAAGGCATCTTTAAGCTCTGGTGTTCCCGAAATTTCGCATAGATGGCCTGGATAGCATTCTCCTTATCCTGTTGGCCTACCATCATGAACTGCACCTTATCTCCGAACTTTTTTTGCTCGTCATTTATTTTTGGAAAACTTGCAATACAAGCAGAGCATCCTTTATTCCAAAAATCAAGTATAAGCCATTTGCCTTTAAAGTCTTTTAAAGATGCTTGCTTCATAGGGAAATACTTGATGTTTTGTAAAACAAAATCAGGACAAGGTTTACCAATTTGCGGAAAATCCGTTTGGCTGTCTTTTACCTGTGCCCAAACGGAAGTTTGAGCTATAAACAATACGATTGAAATTATTATTATTTTCATCTTTAACTATTTAATTTAATACCCAGGGTTTTGGGTCAAATTATGATCTGAATTAATATCCAGCGGAGGGATGGGGTATAGTTGCTGGTAAGATTGCCACCTCCCACCCTTTAAAGGGGTAACAATACTCATTACAGTGTTTACAGACCCTGTTCTTTTTAAATCTAACCAGCGGTGTCCCCATTCAGCAAATAATTCGACCTGTCTTTCATGCTGAATCGCAGCAAATAATTCGGCCTGTGTTGTAGTAATTACGCCAGGGAGACCGGCCCTGTTACGGATCACATTTAAATCGGCCACCGCACCTGTTAAATTCATTTGTTGGGCCCTTGCTTCAGCTCTTATTAAGTATTGCTCAGACAGCCTTAATGCCATACTATATTCGGTAATGTCTCCGCCTGATTGTACCTGATATTTAAAAGGGAAATTATAGGTCGTTCCCGCAACTGTAATGGCGTTTATCCACGTTGTTTTTCTCTTGTCCCCAGGTTCGAAAGCGTTCAGCAATTGGTCACTGATGACAGATACCTGACCACTTGAGGTAGGTGCATCAAGCAAAATAAATGCTGCGCCTTCAGGGGTGTTATACCCTAGGTTTACCGGTAATAACTGCCAGATTGCCTCAGTACTATTTTTCAAAAAAACAGTACTGAGATCAGGAACTAATTTCAATGAAAATGGCGCATTATTGTCAATAAGGGCAGATGCTTCTGTTTCGGCGTTTGTGTAATTGCTGGCGTCACCGGTAAGATTGCCGTAGTACAAATAGGTTCTTGCCAATAAAGCCCTGGCCGCCCACTTTGTTGGTCTTACCCTGTCTGTTGTGACTGTTGTATCAGAGGCATCCACAAAATTGGTGTTTAATAAATTTTGCGCGTCTTTTAAATCGGCAATAATTTGCTGATATACTTGTGATTTGGGTGTCCGTCGCGCACTGGCGCTGGCTTTATAATCAGTATTGATTATTAAAGGGACATCCCCGTATAAGTTGACTAAATAAAAATGCCAAAATGCGCGAATAAATTTGGCCTCCCCTATAAGTTGCTGGCCTACTTGCGGGTTGATTTTCTTGGAATCCTGTACTCCTTCGATTACGGCATTTGCCTCATAAATATTTTGGTACGCATTTCCCCAAATTGGAAATGTGATCCCATCATTGACAGGGTTCAATGCATTTTTATAAAAGTCATTAAACGAAACGTTAGGGATGTAATTCACAAATTCATCTGACGACAAACCCGTTGCTTTTACAGTATTAACAGAGCTCATAGTTGCATAAATATTCAATTGAGCCGCAGTTGCAGAATTACTGTTGTTAAAAACAGTTGAAGCGACTAATTGATTTACAGGTGCATCAACAGTAACCGCTTTTTTACATGAAGTTAATGCTGATAACATAATGAGTAATAAAATAAACAAGAAAAGGTGTGTTTTAACTCCAAACCTTCCTGTTTCATATGAGTGAATATTTAATTTCATGATTTTTAAATTCTAAAAGGTTAATTGAATACCTGTTGTTATCATTCGCAAAGGGGGCAACGAATTGCTTTGTGTCTCAGGATCAAAGCCTTTGTATTTGGTAATTGTAAAGAGATTTTGACCTTGTAAGAAAATTCTCGCATTATGTAAATGCGCCCTCTCTTGCCATTTTGAAGGAATATTATAGGATAATGACAGGTTTTTCAGCCTGATAAATGAGGCGTCTGTTATAACGGCATCGCTGCCTGTTAAATAGTTATAATAGGCGTTTATTGCATCCCCATTTAGTGAATATTTTTGAACCTTTGAATTATCGCCGGGCTTTTGCCAGCCACCCTGAACATCTGCCGGTGAATTATTTAAACCGGAACCCGGAATACCCAAATAATACAAATAATTACGTCCGGTTTGTTTTACGAATTGCAAAAATATATCCAAACTAAAGTTTTTGTACGAGAAACTGTTGCTAAAACCCCCATAATATTTTTTTGCTATCTGTATTATGGTTTGTTGATCTTGTGGACTAGTGATTTGTCCATCATGGTTAGCATCTTCAACCGTATACAACCCGGTTTGCGTATCTACTCCAGTAAAATGATATACTTTTTGAATGGAAAGTGGTTGCCCTATAACATAGGCATTTGAATAGGAAGAACCAGCAAGATCAGGGTAGCTTATTAATTTATTATTCGGAATAGACAAATTAATTGCGCTGTTCCATTTAAAATTGTTAGTTCTTATATTAATCGAATTTACTTCCAGTTCAATGCCCGTATTTTGCACTCCTGCAGGTAAATTTTCATAAAATATAGTAAACCAGGTTTTACTGGGTAAGGGATATCCAACTAATTGATTGCCTGTGCGATCCACAAAATAAACGCCGGAGAATATTATTCGGTCCTTTAGAAAACCAAGTTCGATTCCGCCTTCGAGTTTTTTAACAATTTCCCATCTGAAATTTGGATTTGAAATTCGCAGAGGCGTAAGTGTGTTCACTCCCTGGTAAATAGCTCCGCTGCCATAACTGCTTAAATATTGATAATCCGGGATCTGATCATTGCCTGTAACACCATAACTCCCCCTTAATTTTCCAAAACTTAAAAAGGACCAGTTGTTCTCAACAAATTTTTCCTTTGAAAAAACCCAAGCCGCACCGATTGCACCAAAGTTACCGTATTGATTTCCAGGCCCGAATCGGCTACTCCCATCTCTTCTCGCTGTTACATTAATTATATATTTTTCACGCCAGTTATAATTAATCCTGCTAAATATGGCGTTGTATTTATATGTTGAAGCGGAATTATTAATGAAATAATTTGTTGCGGAAGATAAATTCTGAATTATATCATCGCTTGAATATCCTGTTCCGCTTACATCAACTTCGTTTTGATTGTTTTCCTGAAATGTTGTTCCTAATAATATATCTAATTTCCCATTCCCAATATCTTTTACATAATTGAGTTGGGGTTCAACATTCCATGTGCTTACTTCATTAGTCGCATAGTCATGTCTTCTTAGAAAAGCAAGAGTATTTAATGGAGGGGGGAAAAAACTACCTGGCCGTTGTAAATCCTGGTCAAGCTGAATATGATTGTATCCTGCACTTAAGGACAATTTCAATCCCGTTAATAACACATAGCTCAAATTAATATTACTAATTAAGTTATTGGTTACGGCATTTGATGTGCCCAATAATGTTTTATATGGGTTTTGGGTAAAAGTTCCATTTTGAAAATTTACATTTCCATCTTTATCATAAGGAGCAGGTGCATCAGGTGCCAAAAAAATAGACGGGGTTAAATCTGCAAGAGGAAGAGTGTTATTATCATTCGTATAATTAGCCGTAAATAAAACATGAAATCTCTGATCAGAAGAAGAATGGTTTAAGTTTACATGAACTGACCCTTTTTGATCTGAATAATTTCCCGGAAATACTGTCGTTTGACGCCCATAGGTACCGCTAATCAAAAATTGGTTGTTCGCATTGCCTCCTGACAACGAAAGCTGTGCATTGGTATATTGCGCGGAATTGCCTATCAATAGTTCTTGCCAGTTTGTATAACGTGTTGTGTCATAAGCCCCGTTAATGTCATAATCAGTCGGGCCAGGAGAAGTGTTGTCATTTTTATATATTTGGTGGCGCAATGCTAAATATTGTTGCGTATTTAATAAAGGCAGCATCTTATCTACCTTCCCGATTCCCTGTGAGAAAATCAAGTCTACCTTGGTATCTCCCGCTTTACCTTTTTTTGTCGTAATTAAAATAACACCATTGGCACCCCTCGAACCATATAGCGAAGTTGCGTCCGCGTCCTTTAAAACTTCAATACTTTCAATATCTCCAGGGTTAAGATTGTTAAAAATGCTTATCCCTGATCCTGGGTTTCCCGGAGATCCCAATGCGCCTGCGCCTACAAGCGGAGTTAAATTATTGGACACACTATTGCTAAAACCGCTAAACGCACTATTATTGACAGCAAATGGTACTCCGTCAATGATATATAACGGGTTACTCCCATTAGAAATACTATTTTGTCCACGGATTTGGACTGATAAGCTCGCTCCCGGTATACCCGATGCCTGTGATATTTGTAAGCCCGGAACCCTCCCCTCTAAAGCCATTATTGGATCACTTACTGGTTGCTCGCCAATCTCTTTGGCGGTCACAACACTGACGTTCCCTGTTGACAACTCTCGTTTTTCATTGTAATAGCCTTTGCTGATTACCACTTCCTTCAGATTTTCCGAGGTTGCCTTTAAAATAATGACTGAACCGTTAGGAATATCCTTTGCAGCGAGTTCCTGGATTTCATAGCCTATGTACGAAAATGTGATAACGGCCTTATCATCCGGTACGGTGAGAGAATAAAGCCCTTTGGGATCAGTTATTGTTCCGTTAGCTATGCCTTTTTGTTTCACGGTTACTCCTGGCAATGGTTGTCCAGTTTCGTCGGTAACTTTTCCAGAAACTGTAATTTGCGCGAAGAGCGCCTTGGCTTTATCGATGGAAGAAGCATCTTTTTCTTTAATAATAATAGTACCATCTTCGATCTCATAGCTCAGCGCCTGACCCTGCAAACTGGCCTTTAGCGCATCGTCTAACGTTGCATTGTTTAGCGTAACTGTTACAGGGGCACT